>JAEDJU010000190.1 GCA_016296195.1 Candidatus Methanomethylophilaceae archaeon
CACCTGTCGACCTCCTTCATCATCCCGGTGGCCTTGTACTCCTTGTCCGGGAAGATGGGTTTCATCATGTTCACGTATGCGGTGTATCCGGTGACGATGTCGGCGTTCTGGATGGTCTCCGCCGCCTTGAACGTCATGTGCTCCTTACCGCCGGGTCCGAATCCGACCACATGAAGTTTTCCTGTCACGGGATCACTCCTTCGCCTGACGGAACTCCGTCGTGAAGTGCTTGTCGTACAGCTTGGAGAGGTCGTACTCGTCTCCGAGGAAGTCTCCGACGACTGTGAGTGCGGTCTTCTTGATTCCGGCGTCCTTCACCTTCTGTGCGATGTCGGCGACGGTTCCGATGACGATCTTCTGGTCGGGCCATGTGGCCTTGTACACGACAGCCACGGGTGTGGTGGGCTCGTATCCTCCCTCCAGGAGCTGTTTGGCGAGATCGTCCATGAATCCAACTGAAAGGAAGATGACCATGGATGCGTGGTGTTTCGCCAGGTCGACGAGTTTCTCCCTCTCGGGCATGGGGGTCCTTCC
The DNA here is from genome assembly GCA_016296195.1 of Candidatus Methanomethylophilaceae archaeon. Taxonomy (GTDB): domain Archaea; phylum Thermoplasmatota; class Thermoplasmata; order Methanomassiliicoccales; family Methanomethylophilaceae; genus Methanoprimaticola. The sequence continues at coordinate 535 of JAEDJU010000190.1, forward strand.
CTCCATTCTGGTGAGGATGACGGTCTGACTCTTTCCGGGGAGGGTGTACTCCTTGTTCAGGACGGCTGCGGTTCCCAGGAAGGAACTGACACCGGGGATGACCTCGTAGGTGATCCCGAGCTTGTCCAGCCTGTCCATCTGCTCCCTGTGGGCTCCGTAGATGGCGGGGTCTCCGGTGTGCACACGCACGCACTTCTTCCCTGCCTTCTCGGCCTCCTCCATGACATCGATGACCTCGTCGAGGTCCATCAGGGCGCTGTTGTAGATCTTGGCACCCTCTTTGTGTCCTGCCAGGACCTCGGGGTTCACGAGGGATCCGGCGTAGATGATGACATCTGCGTCATCGATGAGCCTTTTTCCCTTGAGTGTCAGCAGTTCGGGGTCTCCGGGACCCGCTCCAATGAATGAGATCATCTTAGTTCACCTTCTTCTTGATCAAAACGGTTGTGAAATATCCGTACTCGCGGTCCACCACCATGGGTCCGACGTACTCACCCTCCATGCCCACGTTACTGATGACGGTGGCACAGGAGATGTCGATGCCCTTGGAGGCCATCAGGTCGGCGATCATGCCGATGGACTTGAACGCCTTCATCACAACGACGTTGTCGAAGTTCTCAAGAGCTGAGTCCAGAAGTTTGGAGTTCTCCTTGGCCACGGGGACCACTGCGAGTCCCTCGTTGCCGATCATCAGGGGCAGTCCGGCCACGGCGGCACCGTGACAGAACGAGGGTATACCTGGGACGACCTCGGTCTCGTATCCCCTCGCCTTGATCGCCCCGTCGATGTACATGTAGGTGCTGTAGACACCGACGTCACCCAGGGTGACCATGGCGATGTCCTTGCCCTGGTCCAGGAGTCCGCACATGCGGTCCATGGCCTCGGCCCTGCACTTCTCGCGGACACTGTCGTCGGGGTTCATGCTGAACAGGAACTCGACGATCTCCTTGCCGGAGATGTCCACGGCCGGTTTGATGATGTCGAGGGCGACACTGCCCTCCCCGAGGTTCTTCACCGGATATCCGATGATATCGCATTTGTCAAGGATCTCCTTCGCCCTAAGGGTCATCAGTCCGGTATCACCGGGTCCGACTCCGATTCCGTACAGTTTGCCAGCCATGATGTCACTCCATGTCTGGATAATCATCGCATCCCAACTATTTTAATTTGGTAGATACATCCAAGAGCCTGTTAGTGTTACTGCACGATTCCAGGAAGGTTCCGACCCATGGCTTCATCCGACAACGACAGTTCTTATGTGTATGTGAACAACAAGAAGCTCAGGAGGGGGCACACCACCGGCACATGTGCCGCAGCGGCGTCCAAAGCGGCGACGGAGGCACTCCTGACCGGTGAGGATGTCACCACGGTGAGGATCCACACCCCTAAGGGGATAACTCTGGACCTTCCGGTGGAGGACCTCACCAGAGACGGTGATTCCGTGTCGTGCGCGGTCAGGAAGGACGGCGGTGACGACATCGACGTGACCCATGGAACGCTCGTTTACTCCAAGGTCACGAAGACCGATTCCGGGATCGGGATAGACGGAGGGAAGGGCGTCGGAAGGGTCACCAGGAAGGGACTGGACCAGCCCGTCGGGAACGCTGCGATCAACCGCGTCCCCAGGAGCATGATAAAGGAGGCACTGGAGGACGTCATGTCCGCCACGGGATACACCGGCGGATTGGATGTGGTCATCTCGATACCCGATGGGGAGATGCTTGCGGAGAAGACCTTCAACCCCAGACTCGGCATCGTGGGAGGGATATCCGTCCTCGGTACCAGCGGCATCGTGGAACCCATGAGCGAGACCGCCCTCGTGGACACCATCAAGACGGAGATGAACATGCGTGCCGCCAACGGCAACGACGTGATCTTCGTGGTCCCCGGGAACTACGGCAAGGACTTCTCCGAGAACCTCCCCGGACTGGACCCGGATGATGCCGTGAAGTGCAGCAACTTCGTCGGCGACATGCTGGACCATGCCTGTCAGCTCAAGAAGGATGTCCTCCTGGTAGGGAATCTGGGTAAACTTGTGAAGGTCGCCGGGGGGATAATGAACACCCACTCCAGGAACGCCGATGCCAGGATGGAGATCCTGGCTGCCAACGCCGCCATGGCCGGAGCGGACATGGAGACGGTGAAGAGGATCATGGGATGCATATCTACCGACGATGCACTCGATGTACTGAACGAGGTGAACCTCATACCGCAGGTGTCGGAGCTCCTCGTTGAGAAGATAGAGTTCTACATGAACCACAGGACCGGCGGATCCATCAGGACAGCCGCGGTGGTGTTCTCATCGGTTTACGGACTTCTCGGAAAGACGAGCCTGGCGGACACACTCATCAAAGAGATAAAGGAGGCATCCCAATGAGGATCTACGCGGTCGCATTCTCC
>JAEDJU010000191.1 GCA_016296195.1 Candidatus Methanomethylophilaceae archaeon
ATTTTTTCTATTAATTTTCGTATTATAATATTTAATAATTGGTATTGAATGAGCACTATATAGCATTTACCAAAATCAAATCCGAAAATGAGATCGGTGTGATACTGAAGAAGGGCCTTACGGCCCATGGTTTCAGCACTGCTCCTTGATCGCGAGCAGCATGTCGTGGAATGTGGTCCTCTCCGGAACTATGTCCGCGGGCCTTCCGATGGCCTTGAGGGTCATGGCGGTGGGCCTTCCGATGGCGGCCACCTTGATCTTATCCATGTACCCTCTTGCCTTCTCCTTCCCGTAATAATCATCGATCTGGTTGAAGAAGGACTTGGCCGACATGGGGGAGGTGAACGCCATGACATCCATCTGACCCCTCTTGATGGCGATGAACATGTGCATCAGGGCACTGGTCATCCCCATGTCCTGGAGCTTGTAGGATGCGATGTCGATCAGTTCGGCACCCGCATCCTTCAGTCCATCGGAGAGGATGTCGGTACCGCTGTCCGAACGGACGATCACTACCTTCTTCCCGCGGATCTCGTCCTTGAGCAGGTCCACGAGACCGAATGAAGAGAAGTCCTCCGGAACGGCGGAGACGGTGATACCCTCCCTCTCCAGGTACTTGGTGGTGTTGGGTCCGATGGATATCACCCTGCACTGACCGAACAGCTCCGGGAGTCTCTCGCCGAAGTGCTTCCTGCACTCCTCCACGGCAGTGGCGGAACCGAAGATCACCGGCACGTCCTTGCCGAGGTTGGCCTCCAACCTGTCGAACTCCGCATCGTCCCCGGACTGGATGTCCAACGATGGCGCGGCCATGACCTGGAATCCCAGGTCCTCGGCCTCCTTGACGGAGTCCTTGAGCCTCTTGTTGGGGCGGGTGAACCCCAATACGGTCATCTCAGATCACCGAGCACTTCGTGGAGCTTGGCGACGGAACCGATGACCATGATCCCGGGAGGCTCCAGAGCCTTCTCGGCGATGGTCTTGGCCAGGTCCGCGACACATGTGACCTCGATCCTCTGCTTGGGGGTGGATCCGCTGCAGATGATGGCCGCGGGCATGTCGGGGGACATACCGCCGGCGATGAGCTCGCTGGAGATGTGCGCTGCATTACCGAGACCCATCAGGATAACGAGGGTTCCGTGTCCTCCCACAAGCTTCTTCCAGTCGACCCTGTCCTCGGTGCGGTCGTCCTTCTCGTGTCCGGTGATGAATGTTACCAGGGAGGTGTGGTCCCTGTGTGTCACCGGGATACCGGCGAGTTCGGGGACGGAGATGGATGAGGACACTCCCGGGACCACGTGCACATCGGCACCGGCCTTCCTGAGCTCCTCCGCCTCCTCTGCACCCCTTCCGAACAGGAACGGATCGCCTCCCTTGAGCCTGACGACCATCTTGCCCTCCTTCGCGTATTTGACGAGGAGTTCGTTGGTCTGCCACTGCCTGAGGTGGTGGTCCCCGCCGCGTTTCCCTGCATCGATGAGCTCGGCACCCTCCGTGCACTCCTTCAGGAGCTCGGGGTTCGCCAGGGCATCGTACATGACGACATCCGCCTGTCTGAGGAGTTCCATTCCCTTGATAGTCATGAGCCCCATGTCTCCGGGGCCAGCACCTATGAGATACACCTTTCCTTCGCTCATATTATCTCGTCCCTCTTACCTGTGAGGTATTCCGCGATACCCAGGACCTCGTCCATGACATAGTCGATGGGAAGAACGACCTCCGCACGCCTGGGTTCGGACGTGTAGCCGTATGAGACCGCACGCACGAGGATCTCGTCCCCCTGAACGGTCGCGTTTATGCCCACGGGTGACGAACAGCCCGCACCCATGAGGCTCATTATGCTCCTCTCCACACCCACTGCGATGCGGGTGGGCATGTGATCCAGTTTCTGAAGGATGCGCCTGGTCTCCGCATCGTCCTTGCGGCACTCCACGGCGATGGCACCCTGTGCGGGTGCGGGGATGAAACGCTCCTTGTCCAGGACGAACATGGGCCTCTCGATGCCCATGCGGTCGAGTCCCGCTTTGGCAAGGATGATGGCATCGTACTCCCCGCGGTCCAGCTTGTCCAGACGGGTGTGGATGTTGCCCCTGAGGGGGACGATCTCCAGGTCCGGACGGACCTCCTTGAGCATGTGCTCCCTCCTGACGGATGCGGTACCGACCTTCGCTCCCTCCGGGAGGTCCTCCAGGGGACAGGGCAGGATGACATCCTCGTCGGAATCCCTCTCGAAGATGGCGACGACCATCAGTTCATCGTCCATGGTGATGGGGATGTCCTTGAGGGAGTTGACGGATGCCGCTATGGTCCCCTTCTTGATGGCATCGTCCAGTTCCCTGACGAATGCGCCGGTGTTGGACAGTGCGTTCAGAGGGGATGTGAGGTCGATGTCCCCGAGGGACTTCATTCCGACGACCTCGACCTGGACATCGGGATTGAGCTTCGCCATCCTGTCGCAGAAGATCTCCGTCTGCCTCATGGCGAGCTTGCTCTCCCTGGTCCCGACCCTCATCCCTTCACCTCTCTGAAGAATCCCTCGTAGGCGTCGATCAGGATGTCCACATCCTCGTCGGTGTGGGCGAGTGAGAGGAAGCTGACCTCCAGTGCGGACGGGGGCAGGTACACTCCGTGTGCGAGCATGTACCTGATCATCCTGTCGGCCATGGCACGGTCCGTTGTCATCGCCTGGGTTCCGTTGGTCACCTGCTCGGGACCGAAGAATATGGAGTACATCGATGCTATGGAGTTGACGCATCCCTTGACCTTGGCGTCCGCCATCTGGTCCCTTATGGCCTTCACGAGGCGGTCAGTTCTCTTCTCAACCTTATCGTAGTTGTCGCCGGTGCACATGAGGTCGATCTGTGCCAGTCCGGCTGCCGCGGACACTGGGTTTCCGGCGAATGTTCCCGCCACATAGACGGGACCCT
>JAEDJU010000192.1 GCA_016296195.1 Candidatus Methanomethylophilaceae archaeon
AAGGACATGTTCGGACAGGCACAGACCGGAACCGGAAAGACAGGGGCATACTCCATGATCGCTCTCGGCCGCACCCGCGCAGGTTCCGATATCCCCACCACACTTGTCCTCACACCCACCCGCGAACTGGCGGAGCAGGTGTCCAAGGAGATGAAGCAGCTCTCATCCAACACACGTCATCGCATCGTCGCGGTGTACGGGGGAGCAAGCATACCCGACCAGATAAGGAAACTCGACATGGGATGCGACGTCGTCGTGGGAACACCCGGTAGGATCCTCGACCTCAACAGACGCGGGAACCTCAGGTTCGATGCCGTCAAGGAACTGATCATCGACGAGGCGGACAGGATGCTGGACATGGGATTCATGGAGGACATGGAGACCATAATCTCCCTCGCACCGGAGAACCGCCAGACACTCATGTTCTCCGCCACCTTGTCCGACGAGGTCCGTTCCATCGCCGAGAGATCGATGAAGGATCCGATAGAGGTCTCCGTATCCCAAGACGAACTCGTCTCAGACCTTGTAAGACAGTACTACGTCGAGGTCAAGAGAAACGGCAAGATGGACATCCTCAGGGACATCATGGCCAATGGGGATCCGAAGATGGTCGTGTTCTGCTCCACCAAGAAGATGGTGGACGATCTCTACTCCGGTCTGAGCGAGGAGGGGCTGAAAGTCGGAGCGTTACACGGCGACATGCCCCAGATCCGCAGGGACAGGACCATCCGCGGATTCAAGAACGACAGGATGAACATGCTCATCGCCACCGACGTCGCCGCCAGGGGACTGGACATCGACAACATCGAGGTGGTCGTGAACTACGATGCGCCCCTCGATCCGGAGACCTACACCCACCGCATCGGACGTGCGGGAAGGGCGGGGAGAACCGGTGTCTCAATCACGTTCATCACACCCAAGGAGGACAGGCGCATCGGTGTGTACGAGGAGTACATGGACAGGAAGGTGGAGAGGGTCACCAGGAAGCAGATCCAGGGAATGCAGATCTCCAACCCCGAACTCAAGGCACTCCATGCCGACGAGAGGAAGGATGAGAAGCCCAGGAAGAAGAAGGTGAAGGCCACCATAACGAAGGAATCCACCAGGAACCTGGAGGATGCCACCGTGCTCTCCCTGGACATCGGCAAGACATCCGGGACCACACGCACGGACCTGGTCTCCCACATCACACACTGCGCCGGGATCACCGAGGACAGGATCGGACGCATCGGCATGGGCGGCAGCTCATCCTTCGTCGAGATCGAGACATCCATCGCCGGCGAGGTCCTCAAAGCGATCAACGGCTCCAAGATCAACGGAAAGAAGATCAGAGCCTCGTTCGCACCCGAGAAGAAGAGGTGCAAGGACAAGCTGGCAGACAAGGGGAAGAAGTGACCTTCACCTATCAGCTATTTAAATATCAGATATATATGACAATCGAAAAGGAACACTGTTGTCTGTGTGAAGTCGCAGGCAGTTGGTTTCAGATCAGTGATTGATATGATCTCCAAATTCACAGAAATCGGCATACCCGAAGATATCGCCAAGGCAATGGATGACATGGGATGGGAGGAACCCACCCCCATCCAGGTGAACTCCGTACCCCTCGGACTCCAGGGCGTCGACATGTTCGCCCAGGCTCAGACCGGTACCGGAAAGACCGGTGCGTACGGATCCATCGTCCTCGGGACCATCCCCGCGGGAAGGCAGTTCCCCACGGCGATCGTCCTCGTCCCCACCAGGGAGTTGGCGAACCAGGTGGCCGAGGAACTCAAGAAGCTCTCCAAGTACTCCGGACACAGGGCACTGCCCATCTACGGAGGAGCGAGCATCGAGGGACAGATCAAGAAACTCCAGGCGGGATGCGACATCGTCGCCGGAACACCCGGACGTGTCAGGGACATGATCACCAGAGGGGTCCTGAACCTCTCCGAGATCAAGGTCATGGTCCTGGACGAGGCCGACAGGATGCTGGACATGGGATTCGTGGAGGACATCGAGTACATCCTCAAGGCCATGCCCGCAGAGAGGCACACCATGCTCTTCTCCGCAACCATGCAGGAGAACGTCAAGCAGCTCGCCTTCGACTACATGAAGAACCCCAAGGAGATCTCCGTCTCCCAGGACGAGGTCGTCCTGGACCTGACCAAGCAGTACTACATCTCCGTGGGAAGGAGGAACAAGTCCTGGGCACTGTGCAGGATCCTGGACATCGACCAGCCCAAGGCCATCATCTTCTGTCAGACGAAGAAGATGGTGGATGTGCTGGACGAGAGGCTCACCAACCTGGAGTACAAGGTCGAGGCCATCCACGGTGACATGCCCCAGAGCAAGAGGGAGAAGGTCATCAAGGACTTCAAGAACGATGTGACCGACGTCCTCATCGCCACCGATGTCGCCGCCAGGGGACTGGACATCGATGACATCTCATATGTCATCAACTACGACATGCCCGACGACATCGACACCTACATCCACCGTATCGGACGTACCGGAAGGGCCGGTAAGGAGGGTACCGCCGTGTCCTTCGTCACATCCGAGGAGGAGCACCTCGTGAGGGAGTTCGAGATGCGCACGGGAATGGAGATCGAGAAGAGGGATGTCCCCGATGCCGAGCCCGGAACCAAGGACACCATCAGGAGGGTCGTGGACTACGACCAGATCTCCGACGTGTTCGGAATGTGCAGGTTCGAGGTCAACCTCGGAAAGAACGACGGATTCGGAAAGGTCGGTCTGGCGGACTTCATCATCAGGAACGCCAGGATCAGGGACGTGTCCATCGGAAAGATCACAGTCGGTCCGGAATCATCGGTCGTGGAGGTCCACAAGGACTTCGGCAACAGGATGACCATGGACCTCACCAAGGCCAAGTTCAAGAACAAGAGGATCCAGGTCCGTGTCATCCAGGACTGA
>JAEDJU010000193.1 GCA_016296195.1 Candidatus Methanomethylophilaceae archaeon
GTGGTCGTCAGGATGCAGATGTGCGACAAGGTCCACATGTACATCGAACAGAGGGTCACTGACACGGACCTGCTGGAGAAGAGGAAGGTTGGCGAGAGACCGTTCTTCTCACCCATATCCCTGCACCCCAAATTCGCAAGGGCCCTGATCAACCTGACCGGAGTGAAGAAGGGAGGAACGGTCCTCGACCCGTTCTGCGGTACCGGAGGTATCGTGATCGAGGCTGCCGAGATGGGGATGAGGGCCATCGCATCGGATTTCGACGAGGAGATGGTCATCGGATGCCAGGAGAACATGGATTTCTACGGACTGGAACTGGCCGACTCCGAGGTCCTGGACATCGGAGACATCGGAGACAGGTTCACCGACATCGATGCAGTCTGCACCGACCCGCCCTATGGAAGGTCCACGAAGACCGGCGGAGAGGACATCGATCACATCTACATGCGTGCGGGAGAGGCGATCCCCAAATCACTTAACGACACCGGAAGGGCCGGAGTGGTCCTGCCCCACCCCATCACGTTCGATACGATGACCCTGGAGGGCATGTACCTGCAGAAGGTCCACGGATCCCTGTCGAGACACTACCACGTGTTCAGGAAATGATCCCACCATCATGGAGAACGGTGTCATATCACCGTCTCCACGATGACCATCGTACACTCATGCAAGAGTGACATGGCACATCCTCCCTGCATGTTCCGTGTCCGATGCTATGTTTTTATATTGTCCGTACATTGTGTTCAACCGTGCAAACACTGCACAGAAGTACGCCAAGATTGCGATGTTCATCGCCCTCTTCGCGTTCATATTCGGCGTGATATGACATGACGGTCAAGCAGTACCTACTCGACAAGATTTCCGAAGGGACTCTCCACATGGCACTCCTGGATCCCGACAAACAGCCTCCCGAGGTCGCAGGCGAGATCGCCCGCAGGATGAAGGAGGCGGGAACGGACGCGGTCATGATCGGTGGTTCCACAGGGGTCACATCCGAGAACCTGGGCAAGACCGCCAAGGCCATCAAGGAGTACTCCGGACTGCCCACCATCTACTTCCCCGGAGGACCCGATGCGATGTCCGCGGAGGTCGACTCCATATTCTTCATGAGCCTGATGAACAGCTCCGACCTGAAATGGGTCATGGGAGCCCAGGTGTACGCCGCACCCTACATCAAGAAACTCGGTATCGAGGCCATCCCCATGGGATACATCGTGGTGGAGCCCGGAATGAAGGTCGGAGAGGTCGGAAAGGCCAACCTTATCAAACGCGATGAGATCGACAAGGCCGTCGCATATGCACTCGCCTGCGAGATGTACGGCATGTCCTTCGCCTACCTCGAGGCCGGATCCGGAGCAGACAGGCCCGTACCTCCCGAGATGATCTCCGCCGTCAAGAAGGCCATCAGCATCCCCCTCATCGTCGGAGGAGGCATCAGGACCCCCGAGGCAGCGGAGGCCGCCAGGAAGGCAGGTGCCGATGTCATAGTCACCGGAACCTTCATCGAGCAGTGCTCGGACGACAGCAAACTGAAGGCAGTGGTCGCCGCATCCAAAGGACTGTGATCCCATGAGCTATGACGAGAGACCGTCCTACAACACGCCCATATCCCCGCGTGCACCCATGTGGATCACACCCGAGGAGAGGGCCGCAGGTATCAACAAGGATCTCAAGATCGCTGCACGCAGGTTCCTCTGTCCCAACTGCGGACGTGAGTTCAGCCTGTTCCAATCGAGGGCCGTCGCCTGCAAGGCATGTCCCCAGGCGAGCCAGAACTGCCCCAACGTCAGGTGTCCCCACTGTGACTCCGAGTTCCCCCTGAGGGGATTCGTGGTTCCCGACAATAAGCAGGACCAGGTCCACATGTCCGCCTACGCCGACAAGGTGTTCAACCACTGGCAGGACTGCTACGGGAACAACAGAAGATAAAAACAATAAGGATGGGGGATCACCCCCGTTTCTCATCTTTTCTGGATAGCAAGCATCTGAGGATGCCTGTTCATGACTGCGGCGAGGTCTATGGGTCTCGCACCGGCGTGATGCATACCGTCTCCATTCTCCACGGAGGAGTCGTTCTCCGCGACGATACGCAGGGCTTCCGTGCACACATCCAACATCGACCTGGAACCATCCATGAGGTCCTTGGCCACCACGGCGGCATCGGCGACCATACGCGTCTGGGCATTGTCGAAGAAGGCGGCCACGGGAACATTGACTTTGTATTCACCGATCTCGACGGTACGAATGGACAACGCGGTGATGCTGACCTCCTTCCTGGCCTTCTCGTAGACTATGCCCTTAGACACGGGATACCTGCTCACGGGGAGACTGTAGACGGCATCGGATGACATCCTGTCCACATCGACGGCATACGCCCTGAACCCTTTCACCATTATCACACGGTCAGCCAACCTGATGGCGGATTCGTCACCGCTGACCATCAGCAACGATACTCCGGATGCCCCCATGGAACGCCCCAGTTCAGAGAGGGGTGTGATGGGATCGTCAGATGCAAGGAAACCACGTCTGATGACACCTGGACTCGAGAACTCCTCGTCCAATATGACCATCCTGCATCCCATCTCAACAGCCTCGGAGACCGAGACGAACTCCGACACGGGAGCGGAAACGGATGGACCCAGGACGGCGGATGTGTCCTGCACCTCGGAGGTCTGACCAATGAACATGGAGATGTCGACGGAATCCGCGGGACGGCCTCCCTCGCTCATGACGAAGGATGCATCGGAGACGGTGATGACGTACTCCCTTCCGTCTCCGGGGATGTGGTCGTAGACACCTGCGAACAGGGCATCGGCGAGACATGATTTACCGCTCCTGCCAGGTCCGGTGATCACTGTATATCCCTTGGGTACACCCATACCGACGATGGGATCTCCGTATGGGA
>JAEDJU010000194.1 GCA_016296195.1 Candidatus Methanomethylophilaceae archaeon
CGGAGTTGTAGTCCTCCTCGTCAAGCCATCTGTCATCACCGAACGAGTGCAGGATGGAATCGGCCATCTCCCTGTCACCGTCGCTGATCGCCCTGGCGTACTGGAGGTACTTCTTGAGTATGCGGGGTCCTTCGTTCTTGGTCTCCTCCACCTGGAGGTCCTCCGGGTCGAAGGATGTCACGATGAGGATCTTGAGCTTGGCACGGGATATGGCGACGTTCAGACGGTTCTCCCCTCCGCGGTTGTTGAGCCATCCGAACCTCTGCATGAGCTTGCCCTCGGAGTTCTTCGCATATCCTATGGAGAAGATGATGACGTCCCTCTCATCTCCCTGAACCGATTCGATGTTCTTGATGAACAGTCCGACGTCCTCTCCGTTATCGAACCTCTTCATCTCATCGGCGACCATCTTGCCGAACGATGCGTCCTTGGCGCATTCGTCATCGATCATATCGTTGATCAGGTCCCTTTGGGAGGCATTGAATGTGATTATACCCACGGTCTCGTTGTTCTTCCTGTTGATGAAGAACTCCTTGAGGAGGGAGACGATCTTCTCCGCCTCCGCCTTGTTGGCCTTGTCCTCCCATATACCGTTCACCCTGAACACCTCTATCGGAGGTCTCGGAGGTTCGATGACATTGGGTGAGACGTAGAGCCTGCCCCCGTAGAACGCGTAGTTGGAGAACGCGATGAGCTCCTCGTACCTGGACCTGTAGTGGAAGTTCAGGAGGATGCTGTCGTATCTGGCCCTCGCAAGGTCCAGGAGGGATTCCTCCTCGAGCGCCGCCGAGACAACGTCGTCTAGGTCCTCCTCGTCGCTCTCGTACTCGATCCTGCCGGTTCCGAGGCTGGAGGGTCTGAGCTGTTTGTGATCTCCCGCGACGACGACCTTCTTCGCACGGTATATCGACGGGATGCCCTTCTCAACGTACATCTGGGAGGCCTCGTCGAATATCAGCAGGTCGAATATACCCATCTCGAGAGGTAGGATCTCGGACACGACCTCCGGTGTCAGGAGCCATACGCGTACACCCTTGAACAGCTCGTATCCGTAGCGGTTGATGAACTTGTTCAGGTTCCACTTCCTCTTGGACTCTATGATCCTGTTGATGTCCCCGCGTCTCTTCGACTCGGAGATGTACTTCAGGTTCTCCTGGAAGATCTCCTCCACCTTGTCCCTGGACAGGTCGCGCTTCTCGGCGATCTTCCTGTCCATGTCGGATATGATGCTGTCGAAATCCCAGATCTCCTGCATGATGTCCTTGTGGGATGCATCGAACCTCTGGAGGTGGTCGTTCAGGATCCAGTTGAATATCCTGTCGTTGCTGTCCGGGTAGGGCATCTTCGTCTCGGATGAGACTCCCAATATGTCGGATCCGTACGCCTTCTCGCTGTCGGTGAGCCTGCTGTAGACCGTGGACCTGGCGGAGTAGATGTCATAGTCGTCTAAGCCCTCGAACATGTTCCGAGGGTTGTCCTTGATGGTCTGGAGGGTGTGTTCGTTGTAGTTCGCGAAGTATTTGTCCGCAACGAGGGTTGCCTCACGGGTGACCTTTCCCTTGGAGAACAGCTTCCCCACGAATCCCTTGGAGTTGAACTCGGTGATCTGCTTGTCCAGTTCGGCCAGGTCAGCCTTCATCTCACCGATGTTGTACTCCGTGAGGTCCGGCTTCATCTGACTCATCCATGGGTATCTGGAGGTCATGTCCATGTACTCGTGGAAGTTGCGCATGAGGGTGGGATCCCCGAACTTCCTGTGGAGTTCGCTCACATCCGGGTATCTGAGAGACAGCAGTTTCGCGTCGATGTTCTCCTTGAGGATCCTGTACTCATCGAACTGACGTTTGTCTGCCATGTCCAGCCATCTGTCCATGGAGTACAGCTTGTACGGCTCTATCCCGAACTCGCAGGGGCTGTACATGACCTTGGCTATGTTGTCCAGGAGGGCCACATCCCTGTCTATGCTGTCGGAGATATGGTCTATGTCGGCACCCTTCTTCTGTCCGGAGTTCTTGAGCATGCTGTCGAGCTGTTTGTAGAACAGATCCTTGTTACCGACATCGTCGATAAGCAGACAGTACCTTGCCAGGTTCCCGAGGCGGGAGTAGACCACATCCAACGCGGTCTTCTTCTCGGACACCATGAGGACCGTCTTGCCTTTCATCACGGCGGATGTTATCAGGCCGGTGATGACCTGTGATTTCCCGGTTCCGGGAGGCCCTTGGACGACTATCTCGTCCTGTTTGTTCACCGCGGTCAGGATGTTCTCCTGGGCGCTGTTGAGGGAGTTGATGTACACGAGGTCCCTCTCAGATGCCTCCATCCCCCTGTCCTTGATCTCCATCTCGGACAACGGTGCCGGGAGGTCGGAGAGGAAGTCGGATTTGTTCAGGTCTATCACGAGGTCGTTGAGGATCCCGTTGATCTCCCTTCCCGCCAACATTCCGTCGAAATCCCTCTGGATGGAACTGGAGTATGTGGGGTATTTCCCGAGTACCACGTTGGGGACGATCTCCATGTCCCCTGCCAGGTAATGGGGGAACTCCCCCGCCTTGTAATCGACGAACGGGATGGGCAGACCGTAGTTGCAGACCACGTTGATGCCGTTCGATCTGTAGAACTCGACCAAACCATCCATGAACGTCTCTCCCGAGTAGTCCTCGAGGATGTTGTTGGGGAGGGGGACGTTCTTGCCGGAGGATTTTATGTATGCGAGTATGAGCGTGTTGTTGTACATCGCATCGCGGGAGTTGTCGATGGACAGCGATATCGTGCGGGAGTCCTTCTCGAGGATCACGGGGAACAGCGCCAGGGGTGCACGTATGTCGAAGTCATCGTTCGGCATCTTACCTTGGACGAAAGGATAGCCGATGTACAGATCGTACTGTCCCTTG
>JAEDJU010000023.1 GCA_016296195.1 Candidatus Methanomethylophilaceae archaeon
TCGGTCGTGATGTCGACCTTCTCGAAGAGTGCCCTGACCTGAGGTCCGTACACGGGATCCTCCATGGCGTATATCACGGGCAGAGTGGGTTTACCCTCGATGAGGTCCGTTCCGACGGCCTTGCCTGTGTTGTGCACATCACCGATGACATCCAGAGTGTCATCGACGATCTGGAATGCGAGACCGATCTCCATGGCGTAACTTCCCAATGCCTCTATGGCATCGAAATCCGCACCTGTGACGGCCGCACCCGACTTTGCCGAGGCCTCGAAGAGTTTAGCGGTCTTTCCGGAGATGATCTGTATGTAATCGTCCTGTGTGACGGATGATGCGTGCTCGTAATCCTTCTGCACGAACTCACCGGCACCCATGTGGGCGGATGCATCCACTATGTAATCCACGATCATAGGGGCGTTCATCGACAGGAGACGGAATCCAATGGCGAACATGTAGTCCCCAGCGATTATCGCCTTGCTCACGGTGTACTTCTTGTGAAGGGTCTTGCTTCCACGCCTTATCTCACTCTGATCGTTGATATCATCGTGAACCAATGATGCACTGTGGACGATCTCGAACGCTGCACCGATACGTACGGGCACCTTGTGGTCGGTACCTCCGCAGAGATAGTACGAGAGGATGCACAAAGCGGGCCTGAGCCTCTTACCGCCCGATGAAATGACATAATGACACATCTCTGTGAGATCTGGGTTTTCGCGGTATTCAAGATCCCTCATCATAAGGTCATCCACTTCATGGAGTTCCCTATCGATGCAGGAGTGCCAAGGCTCAGTCATTGGCGCATCATCACATCGACCTACTTAATAAATTGGGTCTTGGACGGACAATCCCGATTCCGTGACTGAAAAATCGATGGTTAACACCGTAAATCGATTAATTTCGATGAGAGACGAAAAGATGGGTAAGGGGTTTGGGGAAGAGGTTTCACTCGATCTTGATCAGAGCAGTGCCGCGGCCGCGGACTCGCAGAAGTCGAAGATGAGCTGGGGGTAGACTCCCAGGACGATGACTGCCACGACGCAGATCACGATTCCGGCCAGGAAGGGCGCGGGGATCTTGATCTTGTCCGTGTTGTCTCCCTTCTCGACGTACATCGCCTTGACCACTCTTGCGTAGTAGTACAGGGAGATGGCGGAGTTCAGGATGGCAACGAATGCGAGCCAGACCCACTGGGAAGTGACTCCATCCACGCTTCCGATTGCGGAAGAGAAGAGGAAGAACTTCGAGGTGAATCCTGCGAGAGGCGGGATACCTGCCAGTGAGAACAGGAACAGCATCATGGCGAATGCCAGGAAGGGTGCCTTCTTGGCGAGTCCCCTGTAGTCGGAGATCTTCTCACCGATACCGGCGCAGATCAGTGCACCGACGATGAGGAACGCTCCGCCCTTCATGAACACGTGTGTGAACATGTGGAAGAGACCTGCGCTGAGAGCATACTCGTTCATGACCGACATGACGATCAGGATGTAACCAGCCTGAGCGATGGAGGAGTAGGCGAGCATTCTCTTGATGTTGTTCTGTGCGATGGCCACGACGTTTCCGATGGTCATGGTGAAGGCCGCGATGATGGCGAAGAGGTACTGGACCTCCTCACCGGCGATGGCCGCACAGGAGGATCCTGTGACGAACATGACCAGGAAGATCTGGAAGAAGACACTCAGTCCCATCTTCTTGGATCCTGTTGCCAGGAACAGGGAGACGGGAGTGGAGGCTCCCTCGTACACGTCAGGTGCCCACATGTGGAAGGGAACTGCTGCGATCTTGAATCCGTAACCGGCGATCATGGAGACCAGTGCGATTCCGAACATCAGGTTGATGCCCTCGAGCTGGGTCTGTGCGGCGATGGCCGCGATCTCGGTGGTTCCGGTGAGACCGTAGAGCATGGAGATACCGTAGATGGTCAGTGCAGTGGACATTCCACCGATGATGACGTACTTGACGGCGGACTCGGCAGCCCTGGGGTCGTTCCTCTTCATGGAGACCATGGCGTAGGATGAGATACTGGTGAGCTCGACACCGACGAAGATGGTCAGCAGGTCGGAGGACTCTGCGACGAACATCATTCCGAGGGTGGCTCCCATGAGCAGGGAGTAGTATGCTCCCACATGCATCCTGGTGGTCTCGACGCTGGCGTTGGACACCAGGACGGCGAGGAACAGGACGATCTGGAAGAGCAGTATCATCAGTCCGGAGTAGGCGTTGTACTGGACCATGTCGAGAGTTGTTCCGACGTAGTTGTCGGTCAACATCAGGACGTTGATCACGAGGGACACGATCACGAGTACGAGTGCGACTGCCCAGGTGACGGTCCTCTTCTTGGCGAGGAGGTGCACTGCGGGCAGGATGAGTGCCGCGATGATCAGGATGATCATGGGCGCGATTGCGGTAAGGTCACCGAAGATAGGTGTCATATCCATCAGATCACCCCCAGAATGAGGGAGGATGTGTAGGGCTCGATGAAGGACAGGGCTGCGTCGGGCCACACTCCGAAGAATGCGACGAGGACAACGAGGACTGCCAGGGCGATACCCTCGGTCTTGCTGACGTCGTGTGCGTGTGTGAGGTCGATCTTCGTGGTCTCAGGTCCGAACAGTGTCCTCTGCATGGCCCACAGGTAGTATCCTGCGGTGAGCATGAGGGACAGCAGGCAGAACAGGATCATCCAGAGCAGGTCCTGCGCCTGGATGAAGTCGTAGAACGCGAAGATGAGGGGGAACTCTCCCCAGAACCCGATGAGTCCGGGCAGTCCGAGGGATGCCATGAATCCGATCATCATGAATGTGGCGTAGATAGGCATCTTGCCGGCGAGTCCTCCGAGGAGGGGGATCTCTCTGGTACCGACCTTGTGTCCGGTCATACCGCACACCATGAACAGGATTCCGGTGATGAGTCCGTGTGCGAACATCTGGAAGATGGCGAACATGATTCCGGCCTCGGTTCCGCAACCGATTCCGAGCATGACCATTCCCATGTGGCTGATGGAGGAGAATGCAACCATCTTCTTGAGATCGCTCTGGGCGATACAGCCGTATGCACCGTAGATGATCGAGAGGATGGCGATGGCGATGATGACCCACTGCCAGTAGTCCAGTCCGGCGGGCAGAGCCTCGACACAGACACGGATGATACCGTAGGATCCCATCTTAAGCATGACACCTGCCAGCAGGACGGATCCTCCGGTGGGTGCCTCGGTGTGTGCATCGGGCAGCCATGTGTGGAAGGGAACTGCGGGCATCTTGACTGCGAATCCGAAGAACAGGAGCGCGAAGACGAGCACCTGGAACGAATCGGACATTGCAGGCATCATGGTGTTGATGGTGGCGAAGCTGAAGTCGACATGTCCGATGACGGATCCGACCTCGAACGCCATGGCGAAGATTCCGATCAGCATCACGAGGGATGCCACGTGGGTGTAGATGAAGAACTTGATAGCAGCGTAGTGCCTGCGGGGTCCTCCATACCAGGAGATCATGAAGTACATGGGTATGAGCGTGAGCTCCCACATGACGTAGAACAGGAAGTAGTCCGCCGCCAGGTAGACTCCCATGAGTCCGACCTCCATCGCCAGTACGAGTGTGTGGAAGTAATTGGGCCTGTCCTCCTCCTCTGCGGAGAAGATGACGACCAGCAGGGACAGCAGGGCTGTCAGGAACACCATCAGGATGCTGAGTCCATCGACCATCAGCGAGAAGCTGATAGTAATGCTTGAAGTCTCAATCCAGGTGAAGCTGGTGGCCAGACCGGCCATATCATCGTTGAACATCACCAGAAGGGCGATGACGAGTGTGATGGCAGAGAATGCTGCTGCCACGTATTTTGCGTATTTCTGTCTCTCGCCACCCATGAACAGGGTCACGATGGCTCCGATCAAGGGGAGGACGATGAGCAGAGTGAGTAGTGATATTTCCATCTCAGATTCCTCCCAGGACCTTTGCGATCACAATGAAGAGAACGGACAGCACGGCGATACCGATGAGCACGATGGACGAGTAGTCCTGGACGTGTCCGGTCTGGACCTTGCTGAGTGAGTCTCCACCGCCGACGACGGCGCTGGACAGTCCGTTGACGGTTCCGTCGACGATCTGCCTGTCGATGTAGTTGACTCCGCGTGCGACACCGTATCCGAGCTTCCAGGAGATCTGGTTGTACAGATCGGGGAACCACCATCTCTTGGTGAGTGCCTTGTAAAGCCAGGACTCTCCGTTCTTGTTGAACTTGCCGGGGTTGATGCTCTTCTTCACGTACATGAGGTATGCGAGTCCGATACCGACCAGGGCGAGGACGATTGTCAGATAGGTGTAGACATTGGTGAACAGCTCGACGAAGTACTCGAAGCCCTCGGAGTGTCCTCCTCCGACCTGGAAGAGTCCGTTGTCGAGGACGTTGAACGAGACCATTCCGTCGAGTCCGAACATGATGAAGAATCCGCTGAGGACAGCGAAGACGGACAGGATCATGAGGGGAACGGTCATGGTCTTGGGAGACTCGCCGTGACAGTGCTGTGTGGCGTGTCCCTCCTCGCCCATGAAGGTCATGAACCACATGCGGAACATGTAGAACGCGGTCATGAAGGCTGTGATGATTGCGAGGATCCACATTACGGTGAACCAGACGGTTCCGTCGGCTCCGGCCTCCATTGCGATCTCGAGGACGAGATCCTTGGACCAGAATCCGCTGAAGAACGGGAATCCTGCGATGGACAGGGATCCGAGCAGCATGGTGATCGAGGTGATCTTCATGTGCTTGGCGAGTCCGCCCATCTCGCGCATATCCTCGGTTCCGACAGCGTGGATGACGGATCCGGAACACATGAACAGCAGGGCCTTGAAGAAGGCGTGGTTCATCATGTGGAAGCATCCAGCGGTGAATCCGGCGGTACCGGCGGCGATGAGTGCTGTGCCCTCGGCATCTCCCATCTGCATTCCGAGCGCGATGAGGTATCCTCCTGCTCCAAGAGCGAGGATCATGTAACCGAGCTGGGAGATGGTGGAGTAAGCCAGGACCTTCTTGATGTTCATGTTGTTGAGTGCCATGGTGGCCGCGATGAATGCGGTGATTCCTCCGATGATTCCGACGAACAGCATGACGTCGGGGCACTGGACGAACAGGGGGTATCCCCTTGCGACGAGGTAGACTCCCGCCTTGACCATTGTTGCCGCGTGGATAAGTGAGGACACAGTGGTGGGTCCTGCCATCGCATCGGGCAGCCAGTCGTGCAGGGGGAACTGAGCGCTCTTTCCGATGACTCCTCCGAAGACGAGGGCCATGGCGAGCATGAGCATGTTGGAATCGACGTTCGCGATGTTTGCGGGGTCGAAGAGTGCGGTGTAGTCGAGGCAGTGGAACTGGCCGAGCAGGATGAAGAGTCCTGCCATGAGGCAGACATCTCCGAGACGTGTGACCAGGAATGCCTTCTTTGCTGCGGATGCCGCGTTGGCGGATGCAGCGTCCCCGTCGGGGTGCCTGAAGGACCAGAATCCGATCAGCAGGTAGGAACAGAGTCCCATGACCTCCCAGAAGATGAACATCTCGAGGAAGTTGCTGGAGACGATGAGTCCGAGCATTCCGGTGAGGAACAGGGAGACCTCGGCGTAGTACCTGGTCTTCCTTGCGCCCTGGTCTCCCATGTATCCGATGGAGTAGATGAAGATCAGGGTGGAGATGAACGACGAGAACAGCATCATCAGACAGGTGAGGCCGTCCACGTAGTATCCGAGGTTGATCACGAAGTCGGTGGATCCAGGGATGATGAACCACTGGATGGACTGGGTGACGGGTTCGGGGTATGCATCGCCGGTGAGATACTCGTAGGAGATCAGAACGGCGAGGATGCAGGAGATGAGAGCTCCGGCTATTGCGATGTAACCTCCCTTCTCAGGGGTCTTCCTTCCGATGAGACCGATGATCAGGAAGCAGAGCATGGGGACAAGAGGCACGAGCCAGGTGTATTCTATGAACATCCTTACCACCTCAGTGTCCTGAGCTCGGCGTCGTCGAGCTCGGTTGTCTTCTTGTTCTTGTACGCGTTGAGCAGGATGGCGATACCGACTGCGACCTCTGCGGCTGCGACGGAGATCGTCATGACGACGAATGCCTCTCCGATGATGTCACCGTTGAATGCGCCGAACGCGATGAAGTTGATGTTGGCTGCGTTGAGCATGAGCTCGATGCACATGAGAACGATGATGGCGTTGCTCTTTGTGATCACTCCGTATGCTCCGATGGCGAACAGGATCGCCGCGAGGACGAGGAAGTACTCAATTGGAATCATCTTTCTCAACCTCCTCCCTTGCGATACAGACTCCTCCGACCATGGCACCGAACATCAGGATTGCCAAGGGCACGAGGACGAGTCCGTACTTCTCGAAGACTGTGTATGCGAGGCTGTTCTCCTTCAGGTCGCCATTCTCATCGTAGATGCTGTCAGGCGCTCCCGGCTTCGTGCTGATGTCGGGAAGGGAAACGGGCGTGTCGCTCTCCGTGAAGTCGTCCCAGTTGATTGTGGCGATACCTGCAACGAGAACTGCGAGGAGGATAACAGAAACTGCTGCTCCTACTGCTGTCTTCTTGTTCATTCGTCGCCCTCCTTTTTCATAATATACCTTCTGGTAAGCATGATACTGAATGCGAACAGGATGGTGATGGCTCCGACATAGACCAGGATCTGCACGACTCCGATGAACTCCGTCTCGAGGAAGAAGTACACGAATCCGACACATAGGAACACGAGTGCGAGATAGAACGCACTGTGGACGACCTCTTTGTCGGTGACGACGTAGATCGCTGCGAGCACTGCGATGGCCGCGAGGATCATGAACGCCACGAGGTCCAGGTTGTCCAGGAGGTATGCTCCGAAGTCGAGGAGACCGAACCATACTGCGTAAATCAAATCGATGAGTGCGTCAAGCATCACAGCACCTCCTTGATCTGAAGCGCGTCCTTGGGGCAGTCAATCACACAGTTGCTGCAGCAGATGCACTTCGAGTTGTCGATGACCGGACGGAGGATGGGCTTACCCTTGTCGTTGACCCCTTTCTCCACCATCTCGATGGCGTTGACGGGACAGACCTTGGCGCACTTCTTGCATCCGATACATTTGCTGTCGGTGAGCTCGGGCCTGTCGAGATCGAAGAAGGACACACGCCTCTCGGGGTTTCCGTTCTCGATATCGGAGGGCAGGGTGACCTCCAGCTTGACCTCCATTCCAGGGGTGGTTCCCTCGTAGTGGAGCCTCCTGGGTCCGTAGAGAAGGTCGTATCTGGTGTACTCGGCGAGCTCGTAATCGGGCGTCACGGTCATGGCATCCAGGGGACAGTACTCGGCACAGTATCCGCACATGGCGCATCTTCCGAGGTTCACCTGAGGCCTCATGACGGGCTTTCCCTCATCGTCGGGTACCTCGATCAGCTTGATACAGGCTGTGGGGCACATACGGACGCACATACCGCATCCGACGCACTTGTCGAACCTGAGTCCGGGGCGTCCGCGGTAGTTGTCGGGGATCCACTCCTTCTCGTAGGGGTACAGGATGGTCATGGACCTGTGTGTGACGGTCTTGGCGAAGAGCTTCATGACGGCCCAGCAGGGTTTGAGGACCCACAGGCTCTTGGCCAGGTTCTTTGGATATTTGTCAAGATATTTCATAGCCATCAGAACACACCTCCGACCTTGAGCAGCAGCACAATAGCCAGGTTGATGACGGACAGGGGCATGAAGACCTTCCATCCGATGTTCAGGATCTGATCAGTCCTGACACGGGCCAGGGCACATCTGATGAGGATCATGAAGAAGAACACGAGGTAGGACTTCAGCAGGAACACGATCTCGGGGATAGGTCCGTTTCCGATGAAGGGAAGGGTCCATCCGGCGAGGTACAGGATCACGAACATGGAACAGGAGACGGATCCCCTCATGTAGTCCGCGAGCATGATAAGTCCCCACTTCATTCCAGCGTACTCGGTCTGCCATCCCTCGACCAGCTCGGCCTCTGCCTCTGCGATATCGAAGGGGACACGCTCGGCCTCTGCGGTTGCGCAGAAGAAGAATGTGATGGCTCCGATGATCTGGGGGATGATGTACCAAACTGAGTCTGCCTGGGCATTGACGATGTCGCCGATGTTGAAGCTGCCAGCGAGGAGTGCGGTTGTGGCGATCAGGATGAGCATGGGGACCTCGTAAGAGATCATCAGCTCTGCAGCCCTCATTCCTCCGATAAGGGAGTACTTGTTGTTCTGAGCCCATCCGGACACGAGGATCAGGAAGGGTGCGAGGGCGAAGAACGCCATGATAATCAGGAGTCCGGTCTGGTAGTCCACGACGAACCATCTCTGGGACAGGGGGACCATACAGAGGACGAGGACGGAAAGTCCGACGATGAGCGAGACGCACCACCAGTAGGTCATCTTGTCGACCTTCTTGGGTGCTGTGTTCTCCTTCATGAAGGTCTTGAGACCATCAGCGACACACTGGAGGAATCCTTTCATTCCGACCATTGTACCGCGCCTGTCCATCATCCTTCCGAGACACTTACGCTCCATCCATAGGACTATGAGCGTGCTCACGAAGGCGACGATGAAGATCAGGAGCATGAAGATGACAAGCGCCAGGAGGGTGCATGTCGCATCACAGACCAGCCATGTGGACACGGGGTTGCCGGGGAAGAGGAGGTTGATGAGCCAAGCGATGGCTCCGCCGATGATCTCCCACAGTTTGTAACCGATGTCGAAGGGCAGGTTGTACACATCGAAGGGATAGTACGGGTTTGCCATGGGATCGGGGAACTCGATCCAGTTCAGGATACTGTTGTACTCTTGTACCATCGATGATCACCTGTCGGTCTCTCCCAGACACATGTCGATCTGGGCGAGGATTGCGGGAACATCCGCGATCCTGCATCCGAGACACATTGCCTTGGAAGTGGATACGTTCGTGAAGATGGGACTGCGGACCTTGAGCCTGTAGGGCTTGTCGGTTCCATCGGAGACGAGGTACATCAGGGACTCTCCACGGGGGTCCTCGAGCCTGGTGAATGTGGTTCCGGCAGGGACCTTGGAGGGGGTCTTGATCCTGTAGGGTGCGTTCTTTCCGAGGGCCTGGATCTTCTTGACTGCCTGCCTGATGATGTCGCAGGACTGGAACATCTCCTCGATACGGATCATGTATCTGGAATAGGAGTCTCCCTTGGTCAGGACGGGGACCTCGAAGTCCACCTTGTCGTAGTTGTCGTAGGGGTCGTCACGGCGAATGTCGAAGTCGACACCGCAGCCTCTCATGGCGGGTCCGGTGAGTCCCATGTTGGCGCACTGCTCGCGGGTGAGGAAGCTGATGTCCTTCATCCTGGAGACGAAGATCGATGAGTCATCGATGAGTGCGATGATATCCCACATGGCCTTCTCGAACCTGTCGACGGCCCTGATGATGTCCCTGTCGAAGAGCTCGGTGGTGTCGTTCCTGACTCCTCCGATACGGGGGTAGTTGGTGGTCATCCTTGCTCCGCAGAGCTTGACGTTCAGGTCGAGGAAGAACTCCCTCTCCCTCATGCACCACAGGAACACGGTCAGGTTTCCGAGATCGGTTCCGACCGCTGCGAGCCACATCAGGTGGGACTGGATACGGCAGACCTCGTCCGCCACGATCCTTATGTATTTTGCTTTCTCGGGGATGTCGATTCCCAGAGCCTTCTCCACTGTCATACAGTAGAGGTGAGTGTATGTCATGGACGCCGCATAGCAGAGACGGTCCGCCATGGGGATGATCTTGGGGTAGGTCCTGTTCTCGGTCTCCTTCTCCCATCCGCGGTGAAGGTATCCGACGATGGGCTCGGCATCCGTGACGATCTCTCCGTCCAGCTGGACCTTGAGTGTCCAGAGTCCGTGGGAGAAGGGGTGCTGAGGTCCCATGATGACCCACATCTTGTCGGTGTCCATCCTTTCTTCCATTTCTTTAACGGGTACAATAGAGTCGGTCATCATTCAGACCCCCTGAGCTTGTACGACTTTCTGAAGGGGAAGAACTCGTAGGTGTCGGGCGTGAGGAGCCTCTTGAGCTTGGGGTGGTTGTCGAAGACGATACCGAAAAGCTCCCAGGTCTCCCTCTCGTGCCAGTTGGCACCTTCCCAGATGGGCGTGACGGACTCGATGTGGAGGTCGTCAGCGGGGATGTCGACAGAAAGTTCGATCATAACGCCGGTGTAATAGTTGGTGAGATGATAGACGACGGTCATGTGGTCCACATAGTCCACTCCGATGACCGTGGAGCAGTGCTCGAAGGTCAGGTTGTCGTGGATGTACTTGCAGACCTGGAAGGAGTTCTCGCGGGGAGCAGTGGCATAGACCCTGCGGGTCTCGGTCCTGGTGACGTTGACGCAGGGGCAGTCGCTGTTCAGTTTGGAGACGATCTCCTCGACGGTGGGCTTCTGAAGAACTTCGGCCATCCTCAGTCCTCCATGAAGACTCCTCTCCTGAAGTAGCTCTCGATCTTCTTCTGGAGAAGCATGAATCCGTCAATCATCGCATCGGGACGCGCGGGGCATCCGGGTATGTAGATGTCCACGGGCACGATCTGGTCGAGACCCTGGACTGTGTTGTAGGAATCGTACCAGGGACCACCGGAAATGGCGCACTCTCCCATGGCCACAACCCACTTGGGGTTGGGGATCTGCTCGTACAGACGCCTGAGGTCGGGGCGGATCTTCTTGGAGATCCATCCGTTGACCAGCAGGATATCGGTCTGCCTGGGCGAGGAACGGTAGATCATTCCGTAACGCTCGGCATCGTACCTGGGAGCGGATGCGGCTGCCATCTCGAGTGCGCAGCATGCGAGACCCCAGTGCAGAGGGTGCATGGAGTTCTTCATTGCCCACGACCAGATGGGTCCTGTCAGCGAGTCCACAGTCTTTTTCGTTCCAGAGCTGAGGAGGTCATTGATCATGGCGTTGGACCATGACATGAACTCGTCAGCACTCATGGCTACAGCATGGGGGTAAAGGCTCATATCCATACGGTTTCCTCCTTTTTGAGTGCGTATGCGACCCCAAGGATCAGAATTCCGAAGAACATGACCATCAGGAGCTGTGCGGCGGCCGAGAGGCCAGAAAATGCAACAGCCCAGATCATCAAGAACGTCGCGACCAGGTCAAATACCACAAAAATCAACGCAAAAGCGTAGTACTGGAACCTGAACTGGACGTGAGCTTCTCCGATGGGTTCTGATCCACACTCATAGGTTGTCTCCATCCACTGAGTTGGTTTAGTGGGTCTTAAGAACCTAGATGCCCACCATGCCAAGGGCGCAAATCCGAGCGCAAGGACGCTCACGATTGCTAATGGCATGTAGTACATGACTAGTGACATTGGGCGTGCCGATGTACTGTAAGTACATAAAGCTTCCACCCCTTATCTATTTATAAGAAATCGTGTACGGGCGCGCGACTGTACGAAAGTGGGACACACGGTATTTCTATCGGCTCCATGATTTCCTGGACATGTCCGCGAGGATCGGCTTCATTGGAGCAGGGAAGATGGCGGAGGCACTGATCGGTGGCCTCATCGCCAAGAACATTTTTTCGAAGGATGAGATTGTGGCCTGTGCGCCCAGCGAGAACACCAGGGCACATGTCTCCGGCACATACGGAGTGGAGACCTTCGCCACCGCGAAGGAGGTCGTGGAGCGCGCGGACCTCTTGGTACTGGCCGTCAAACCCAAGCACGTGGCGGGACTCTTCGAGGATGAAGGGATCGTCATCGGATCCGGGAAGACCCTCGTGAGCATCGTCGCCGGACTCCCGATCGCCAAGCTGAAATCATATGTGCCAGATGCTAAAATTGTGAGGGTCATGCCCAACCACTGCTGCATGGTTCTGGAGGGTGCCATGGGATACACATGCGACGATTCCGTTGGTCCCGAGGACAAGGAGGACATCGCGAGGATCCTCGGCTCCGTCGGATTGGCGGTCGAGGTTCAGGAGGGTTACATGGATGCCATCACGGGTATCGCCGGGAGCTCACCCGCCTTCATGTACCTGGTAATAGACGCTATGGCGGATGCGGGAGTGCTCAACGGACTCTCCAGGTCGGATTCCATAAAACTCGCAGCCCAGTCCATGCTCGGAGCCGCCAAGATGGTTTTGGAGACGGGTAAGCACCCCGACGTCCTCAGGGACGAGGTATGCTCCCCTGCAGGTACGACGATCGTCGGAGTGAAGACCCTCGAGGACAAGGGCCTCCGCTCCGCCATAATCTCGGCCGTGGATGATACCATTGCCAAATCCCGCTCGATGAGCAAGAACTGAGATCATTTCCTGAAGAACGATTTAACCAGACCGAGGGCGACACGGGGCGAGTTGGACCAGATGGATCCTGCATCCCAATCCAGGTCCTTCTTGTTGCAGACGGTGGAGTTCATCATCCTCGTCCCCTCGTCCTTGGTCTCCCACAAACGTGCCTCCCTCTCCTCGGGATCCTTTATCTCGAGGATGCGGTCGACCTTGTGCATGAGCTCACGGGCGAATTCGGTCCTCTCGCAACGCTCACTGAAAGTGACATCATCTATACGACCGACGGAATGCTCCATGGTGGCGAGCTCTATCGCGGCATCGTAGGATATCTCCGCCACATCGTCACGGGTCATCCACTCCGTCTCATAGGAGAGGACATGCTTCCACGAGGGGCTGTCGAGGAGCTGCCTGTGCTCCTCCAATGTGCGTGCACGGAGCCTGTATCCCCATTTCTCCGGTTCCTCGAAGACCCTGCTCCCGGGGTCCACGAAAGGTGCGAACGGAGCATTGTAGATGAACAACTGATCGTCCCTGTTGACGGACTCCCACAGCCTCTTGGACGCCCTCGCACTCTCCATGGCGGAGTCACGGTCCTGATAGGGGAGACCGTTCATGTAGAACAGATCGAAACGACTGCACCCGTTCCTGAAGGCCGCGGGGATGGTCTTCTCTATGGCCTCGTTGGTGTACCCCTTGCCGAGGGCCAACCTGACCTTCTCATCGTGGGAATCGGGCGAGAACTCTATGGACCAACCTCCGTCGAAGGTCTTGTCGATCTCCTGGAAGTATTCGGGGGTTGCACCGTTGAACAGCTCGATGACCACATGGTTCCTGATCCCACGTTCCCTGCATTCACTGAGGAAGCGATGGGCATAGTCCATGCTGTGCTGTCTCAGATCGCCCACTATGAAGACAGGTGTGTCCAGGTAGGACTGGATGATGTCGATATCCTCCGCCAGCTTCTCCGGGCTCCTGAACGCGGGGGCCTTCCTGCAGACCACCTTACCGTTCGCATAGTGGGACCCTCCGCACTCGGCACAGTTGATCGAACATCCCCTGACCGTGAACACGGATGTGAGGGGCAGCTTATCCCATCCGAACCAGGGAAGGGCACCCTTGATGTCCATGTTGCGCATGACGCACTTGATCATGGTTCCGTAGTCGAACTTGATCTCATCGAGACTTGTGAGGGAATATGTGAGGCCGTTCTCGTGGATTTTGCCCTGCTCATCCTTCCACGTGAGGTTCGGGACCTTGGACAGGTCACCACCCTTCTGAAGGGTCTCCATGAGCATCACCGTGGGGATCTCGGTGGTGTCCCCCCTCATCACGAGGTCGATCTCTGGGCGCTGTATCAGTTCCTGATGGAAGTAGGATGAGGTGAGTCCTCCGAACTCCACCTTGGCGTTCGGATGGTACTTCTTGACGATCTTCGCCAACTCGATGGCACCATGGGCATGGGGCATCCAATGGAGGTCTATCGCGAAGACATCCGCATCCAGACCACGGATCCTCTTCTCCACATCGAAACTGTCGCTCTGGAGCATCTGGACCGCGATGTTGACGATACGTGTCCTGAACCCGGCGGCCTCGAGATGGGAGGATATGGTCATGAACCCTATGGGGTACATCTCGAACACGGGTGATGACGGGATGACATCGCTCACGGGACCATAGAAGATCGGCTTCTTACGGAAATCATAGACGCTGGGAGCGTGGAGGAAGATGATGTCGGATCTCATGGATTCACTTGCCGTAGCGCCTCTTGCGCTGTTGGAATGTTCTGATGGCCCTGAGCAGATCTATGTATCTGAATCCGGGCCAGTAGACATCGGCGAAATAGAGTTCGGAGTAGGCCATCTGCCACAGCAGGAAGTTCGATATGCGAACCTCCCCCGATGTCCTGAGCACGAGGTCGGGATCGGGGATCCCGTAAGTGGAGATGTATCCCGAGATCATGTGCTCGTTGATCTCCGATACGTCTATCTTGCCGTCGACCGCATCCTGTGCGATGCGACGGACCGCATTGGTGATGTCCTGCCTCCCGCCGTAGGCTATGGCCATGTT
>JAEDJU010000195.1 GCA_016296195.1 Candidatus Methanomethylophilaceae archaeon
CGAGGCGAAGGTCGTGGCCCTGGCGGACAAGCTCTCCAACATGCGTTCGATGGCCAAGGACCATGGGAAGCTTGGGGATTCCCTGTGGGAGAAATTCAACCAGAAGGACAAGTCCAAACAGGCATGGTACTACTGCAGCATATCGGAGATCCTGAAGGCGGACCTCGGGGAGACCGATGCCTGGAGGGAGTATGATAGACTGTGTGAAAGGGTGTTCAATACACAACTGGATACAGATTGATTCGTCTCTGAAAAACTATCAATAATGGCTGGGAGTAGAAACACATGGAGGGTGCCATGTCATACATAATGACGGATGAATTCAATGAAAAAATGAATCTTCACTGGGAAGATTATGATTTCAATTGTGAAGATGCCGTCGCCCCCATTACAATGGAAGATAGGCCGATCATCCGCGAATACATGTACACGACAATGTCCAGGCTCGTAGAAAAGAAATCCTCTGTGCTTTCCAACCTGGAAAAGATGGATGGATCACCTACTCTGAGATATTGGCTGGTGAAAAAGAAAATTCACTCAATAGTTGATGATATCGCGGATATTTACTCGAAGATGGAGATATCTAAGACAATCATAATTGAGAGAATGGATTCTTGCGAACCATCATCTCCCGAATCAGCATATGTGGATATGGATTTCAAACAATTCAGATCCATTGCATCTGAATTTGAATCTATAATAGATGGATTCATAACGCTTCAGAATAGCTTCCTTTACAAGACATGTGGATCTTCGATATTTAGAACATCGAATGAACTCAACAACATGTCAAATAATCTCATCATCATGAAAAATCAACCTTAAAGCAACGGCATAATCTGGGGCACTCCCAAACATTCCGATAAACCACCATTGTTGTAATGGTCGGCACATTAGAGTATTCGTTCTTGTTGTGATGTGTCGATGGAATCGTATCCATTTCTAGACATGCCGATATGTTTCCTGCAGATGAGAACAGTGTTCCTGTTCACACCCTCAGAATCGGCTATCTCCCCGATACCCGAACCATTGTTCAGACCCTCCACTATTCGATCGAACTGTTCGGTGGGAAGATGCGAACCCGCGTAGATGGTTCCTGTACGGCTGTTGTGGTGACAACTATAGTTGGAACAGGGGATGTCGTTGTACCTCGGCTTCGGTCCACGTTTACCCATAAAACCCTCAATCCATCCTCAGCACGATGCGGTCCTCGAAGGATCCCCTCTCGCCCCTCTTCCTGGCGTTCTCCTCGATAAGGTCGCTCTCCTCGTAACCCATGTCCTTGGCCAATGCGAAGAGCACCTCCATGATGTCCGCCAGTTCCTCAAGATTCCTCTCGGCCTTGAACTCAGCGACCTCCTCGTCGAGCTTGTCGATCAGCATCCTCGGATACTCATCATCATCGGCGACCCTGCACTCGCAGTCCCTTCCCTGGGACCTTATGATCCAGGGGATCCAATCGCGAACCAGTTTCTCGTTCAATGGAACCATCTTCCCGGAACACCATCGTCGATATCCTTCAAGATAGCCTCTTTGATCCTCACGGCCGTGGGTCTGAAATCCTCATCATCCTCATGATAACGGACAGATTCAAGGAACTTCGATACGAATGCTGAGACATCCACATCCAGACTCTCCGACCATCCGCGACTGCGGACAATACCTGTGATCCCCCCAACCATGGTATCGCGGTCGACACCCTGCTCCAACGCAACGACCTCTGAATGGAGATACGGACCCATGATATCCTCAAGTCTATCAATGAGCACCCTTTCGACGATCGGTTCCGGACACATACTCTGAAGAACGACATCTTGGTATTTCATATCGGTGAGGGTTGTCAGAAACCCGGTTGTCCCTCTCCATGTAACGCGTCCTCCTGAAATCCGTCACCCTGTACCCGATCGCATCACGCACATGGTCCGTGAAGAACCTCAGACCGACATAGGGAGACAGTTCATCGGACAGGTGGAATCCATCCTCATCCTCCCTGAAGAACCCCGGAGACCCCTTGACCAGGAAGTGGATGGGATTCTCCTTCGCCAGGGACACCCACTTGGAATCAGGTATCTCGTCATATCTCCCGAAGTGCTTCAATCCCCTGATGTCGATCCTGTTCGATGCGTTCCCGTAGAACTCCCTGAAGGAACGGGCGATGTCGTCCCATCCCGCATGGATCACCATGTGATCTCCCCTGATGAATGACATCAGAAGGGGCATCTTGTAGAGACGGTTCATGGACGTGGTCTCGATGAGGTTGATGAACTCCGCCGCGGGCGTTCCGATCAGGGATTCCTCTAACGGGGTTGTGAGTCCCCTGCGGCGGAGGTATCCGAGATAGTCCTTGAAGATCCCGCCCTTCCGTCTGCAACGCTCCATCAAAGGATCGTCAATCTCCGCGAACAGCTCCATCCTGGTGGGAACCCTGCCGAGGGCATCCGTTATCCTGTCGAACTCTGAATCGACCCTCTCATTCCATCCCATGTCACGTTCGGCCATCCTCCTCATGATGTCGATGGATGTGAGGTCGAAGTCTATGACACAGTCGCAGGGTGCGTTGACGGATATCTCACAGGGATCGGTGCCGATCCCCCTGACGCCTGTGAGCATCTCCGGTATGCGGTCGACGTTGCGGTAGTTGCCGATGAAGTCGAGGACCATCAGCCTCTCCTTGCCGTCGAAGCGCCTCAGTCCCCTCCCCAGCTGCTGGGTGAACACGGTCTGAGACTCCGTGGGACGGAGGAACATGACCAGGTCGATGGACGGTATGTCCACACCCTCGTTGAACATGTCCACAGTGAAC
>JAEDJU010000196.1 GCA_016296195.1 Candidatus Methanomethylophilaceae archaeon
ACGGATTTCGCAACGTTGTAGATGTGGTCCGCGATCCTCTCCATGTCGGATGCCAGTGCGAGATACTCGGCACCGACCTCCGCCGTGCAGACGCCCTCGTTGAGTCTGGCGATGTGCTTCTCGGCCATCAGTCCGGTGATGACGTCGATCTCCTGCTCGATGGCGTGGGCCTCCTTCATGATATCACGGTCGCACTTGGTGTATGCCTCTATGGCCTTGGAGTAGAGGCTGTTGATGCGGTTACGAGCCTCCTCGATCTCGGCACGGGCGTTGTCGGAGAAGCATCCTCCCGAACTGGACAGTTTCTCCGCGTAACCGACGATGTTCTCCGCATAGTCCCCGATCCTCTCGATGTCGTTGACGGTGCGGAAAGCCGTGGATATGTATGCCACATCCTTGGAACTGAGGTCGCACTTGGTGAGCTTCGCGAGGAAACGGGTCAGCTGCTTGTTGGTGTAGTTCAGCTGCTTCTCCACCCTGACGAAGTCCTCCTTGTCCGAGAGGTCCCTGTTGAGGACCATGTCGCATGAGCGGTTGAAGTTGCCCATGGCGATCTCCCCCATGTTCAGGATCTCGTTCTTCACCTCCCCCACAGCGATGGCGGGTGTCTTCAGCATGTGATCATCCACATAGAACATGCGGGGTGCGTCCGCCTTCTCCGGAGGAACCTTCTTGTCCGGGATTATGCGCATGACGACCTTGATCAGCTTCGCGGTCAGCGGAAGCATGATGATGACGGTGATGATGTTGAAGATCGTGTGGAACATCGCGAGCTGGATCTCGGGGGTCGGGAACGCCTTGGAGAATATCGATGCGTATGTGAGCTCCCCTCCGGTGGCGAATCCCATGATGTATCCTGCGATGACGAATATCGTCACTCCGATGACGTTGAACAGCAGGTGGATGAGTGCCGTGCGCTTGGCGTTGGTACCGCTGCTGAATCCGGCCATGATCGCGACGACACATGAACCGATGTTGGAACCCATGATGAGGTAGATTCCCTGCTCCAGGTCGATCAGCGATGCGAAGAGCATGGTGATGACGATGGATGTGACGACGGATGAACTCTGGACGATGGCTGTCAGAAGGGCTCCGATCACGACCAACAGGATCAGGCTGTGGATGCCCGCCAGGAAAGATTTGACCTCCTCCATCTCGGCGAATCCGGACATGGCATCGCTCATCATGTTCAGACCGACGAAGAGCAGTCCGAATCCGGCGATGATACCTCCGATCTTCCTGGTCCTGTCCTTCTTGGCATAGGCGGCTATGAACGCTCCGATACCGGACAATGCGGCGAATATCGCTGTGAAGGATAGCGATCCGCCTTCGACCATACCCCATGCCACTATCTGGGCGGTGATCGTGGTTCCTATATTGGCACCGTAGATGACCGCTGCCGCCAGGGTCAGGGACATTATACCTGCGTTCACGAATCCGATGACCAGGACGGTCGTGGCTCCGGAACTCTGTATGGCCGCCGTAGCGGCAGCTCCGACACCGACACCTACGAGTTTCTTATCAGAGGCTTTCGCAAAAAGATTCCTCAGTTTGACACTGCACACCGATTCCAGATTGGAGCTCAGCATGGTGCATGCGATGAGGAACACACCGATACCGGCCATCAATGTGAGGATCGCAATGGTCGCATTCATAGGGAACGGACGACCCTAGTCAGTATCCCTATATAGTCTATCGCGAAACGATTACTCTCTTTTTGGTTATGTTATATCCATAGGTTGTTGATACCCAGATTCAATGGTTCGGATGGGTGCCGGTCCTATCGATATTGGCGGTTTCACCGTCTCTACGGAATCCATTGTATCTGGCGGGATCCCGTACTTACTCGATAGTCGATATCATTAAAAGAGGTCCGAAGAATGGAGGTCCGATCATATGGCGGAGACTGATAAGAGGGCAGCATTGTTCGTGGCGCTGAGTGCCGCATCTTTCGGATTCTTAGGGGTCCCGGTTCGTTTCCTCCATGATAACGGATTCGCTCCGTTGGACATCACGGCGGTCAGGCTCTTCGTCACGACCATCGCACTCGTAATCGTGGCATTGGTGGTTGACAGGGGCCTCTTCAAGGTCAGGAAGAGGGACCTTCTCTTCTTCATCCTGTTCGGATTCTTCAAATTGATGTCGGATGTGACCCTCTTCAGGGCACAGGTGACCATAGATCTGTCCTTGTCCACTCTATTGCAGATGACCGCCCCGTACTATGTCCTGGTGATATCCCTGTTCCTGTTCAGGGAACGCATCACGCTGATGAAGATCTTGGCGATGTTGGTGGCATTCATCGGGTGCATATTCGTCACGGGTGTGATCACCGGCAGTATGCACAGCTTGGATTTCGTCGGAGTGGCCTCCGCACTGATCTCCGGATTGTTTTTCGGTCTGTACACGATCGGCTGCAAGCTCGGTTCCGACAAGGGGTACAAGCCGGTCACCACAATGATGTACACGTTCCTTTTCGCATCGCTGATGACCATCCCGTTCGCCAACGATGTGAAGGTCGTCGAATCCTTCGTCGATGTCCATCTGATCCTTGGCGTGCTGTCCCTGGGGATACTGATGACCCTGATCCCGTTCTTCGTGAGCACATGGGGTGTACAGAAACTCGAGGCATCCAAGGTGTCTCTAATCTCGGTGATGGAGGTCATCACCGCCTGCATCGTCGGCTACTTCCTGTTCGATGAGGAGATGACGGTTCTGAACATCATCGGAATGTCCCTGGTGGTGGCCTCTATCGTCATAATGGATCTGAAGATCAACAGGGAGATCAGGAAGAGGA
>JAEDJU010000197.1 GCA_016296195.1 Candidatus Methanomethylophilaceae archaeon
TTCGCAGAACGACTCGGTCGCCCGCATGCTGGCCCAGAACATCCACCGCAGGGTGGACATCAGACCGGATCCGTCGGATCTCGAGGACGCCAACAAAGTGGACGAGAAGATCCGTACCATGATCCCCGAATCTGCGGAAATCTTCGACATCAACTTCATCGAGGAGACAGGGGAGGCCATCATCGAGGCCATCAACCCCAGCGAGGTCGTCGGAAAGGAGGGACAGCTCCTGGCAGACCTCAGGAAGGAGACCGGTTGGAACGTGAAGGTCATCAGGGCACCGCCCATACCCTCCAAGACCGTCTCCGACGTCAGGGGATATCTCAGGGCGAACCACGATGAGAGGCAGGACATGCTCACCCGTGTGGCACGCAGGCTCGCAAGGCCCACCCTCGATGGGGAACAGTGGGTCAGGGTCACCGCCATGGGTGGTTTCAGACAGGTCGGAAGGTCAGCTTCACTCCTCACCACCAGGGAGAGCAAGATCCTCATCGACTGCGGTCTCGACCCCGGTTCCGATGCGACACCCTATTTCGCCATCCCCGAGGTCCAGCCTCTGGATGACATCGACGCCGTCGTCATCACCCACGCACACCTGGACCACTGCGGAACCCTCCCCGCCCTCTTCAAATACGGATACAAGGGACCTGTCTACTGCACACCGCCCACCAGGGACCTCATGGCCCTGCTCCAGCTGGACAACATCAAGCTGGGATTCGGCGAGAACAAGAAGACCCCCTACGAGGCACAGCACGTGAGGCAGGAGATCCTGCACACGATCCCCCTCAAATACAACGAGACCACCGACATCTCACCCGATGTCAGGCTCACTTTCCACAACGCGGGACACATCCTCGGATCCGCCATCGCCCACTTCCACGTGGGTGACGGTCTCCACAACGTCGCATTCTCCGGAGACACGAAATACGAGAAGACCTGGCTGTTCAACCCGGCCACCAACAGGTTCCCCAGGTTGGAGACACTCGTCATCGAGTCCACCTACGGAGGACACAACGACGTCCAGCCCTCCAGGGCGGATGCATCCGAGGAGATGGGAAACCTGCTCCAGCAGGCCACCGAGCACGGTGGAAAGGTCCTGATCCCCGTCTTCGCCGTGGGAAGGTCCCAGGAGGTCATGCTCGTCATCGAGGAGCTGATGCGCAACGACCGCATCCCCAAGTGCAACGTGTACCTCGACGGTATGATCTGGGAGGCAACCGCCATCCACACCGCATACCCCGAGTACCTCAACAGCCAGCTCAGGACACAGATCTTCCAGCAGAACGAGAACCCGTTCCTCTCGCCCATCTTCAAGAGGGTCGAGACCGCCGCCATGAGGGAGGAGATCTGCCACTCGCCTGACCCCTGCATCGTCCTCGCCACAAGCGGAATGATGTCCGGAGGACCCGTCATGGAGTACTTCCGTGAGTGGGCCGACGATCCCAACAACTGGCTGCTCTTCGTCGGATACCAGTCCGAGGGAAGTATCGGAAGGACCATCCAGAGGGGAAGGCCCGAGATCACACTGAACATGAAGGGAAAGCCCATCAACCTCAAGATCAACATGCAGAGGCAGACCGTGGACGGATTCTCCGGACACTCCGACCGCAAGCAGCTCATGAGGTACATCGGTTCCCTGGAGCCCAAACCGGACAAGATCATCATCGGTCACGGGGAGGACAGGAAGTGTACGGACCTCGCCTCATCCATCTACAAGAAGTTCGGAATCGAGACGAAGGCTCCCCAGAACCTCGAGACCATCAGGCTCAGATGAGCCTCCAAAAACCCTTTTCAACCTTCTTCCCATCACCTTCTCCATGGACAGGATGACCATAGACCACCTTCTGGCTAGCGACCCGAACGCTGCAGCTATCGTGAGGGCACTTCAACAGGGAGTGCGTTCGACGGAACAGCTGATCGCGATCGTTCCCTATCCGGAGACCTTCGGCGAATCCATGAACCTTCTGATAGCCGCAGGGATCATCGGACCTCCGGAGTGAGGACAGAAAACCGTCATGGAAACGTGACGGGAACAACATTTTTTTTTCGGAACTGTAAGATGAAGAAGGTTTGAACCTCCCGTGCAAAGACGGGAGGGGTGAAAATCACCAGTTGGTAGCCCTGACCTCGAAGAAGGACTGGGCGTGCTTGCACACGGGACAGACCTTGGGGGCCTCTGCGCCGACGTGGATGTATCCACAGTTGCGGCATTTCCACATGACGACCTTGTCCTTCTTGAAGACGACGCCCTCCTCGATGTTCTTCAGGAGTGCGAGGTATCTCTCCTCGTGGGTCTTCTCGATTCCACCGACAGCCTCGAACAGGTCTGCGATCTCGTTGAAGCCCTCCTCCCTTGCCTCTTTGGCGAAGTCGGCGTACATGATGTTGTACTCGTAGTTCTCACCGGCAGCGGCGTCCTTGAGGTTCTCGACGGTCTTGGGGATTGCGTTTCCGTGGAGAGCTTTGAACCAGAGTTTTGCGTGCTCCTTCTCGTTCTCAGCGGTCTCGAGGAAGATGTCCGCGATCTGCTCGTATCCCTCTTTCTTTGCCTGGGATGCGTAGTAGGTGTACTTGTTCCTGGCCTGACTCTCACCTGCGAAAGCGGTCATCAGGTTCTGCTCGGTCTTGGATCCTTTGAGTTCCATGATCTAACCTCTGACGCGAACGAATTCCTGTAAGTATATAATCCCTTTTTTTAAAGGTACAAAAGTGCCAGTTCCGTTAACGGAACAGTCCGAAACCCCTCTTTTTTATCGGGTTCCCGTTCTTATCGAACTTCTTC
>JAEDJU010000024.1 GCA_016296195.1 Candidatus Methanomethylophilaceae archaeon
GTCTTCGAGACCCTCCTGTGAGAATCTGATGATGTCTATGTACTCCCCCGTGACGGGATCCAGCTGGACGTCTATCTCGACGTCACTCGGTGTCATCACGGTGGGCAGCTTCTTCTTTTTAATGTTCAAGAGTCCCATGTCTTACCTCCCATACAACCTGTTTCAGTTCCTCAAGGCTTCTGGCCACCGCATACTCTCCCCCCGATTCGCGGATCTGCCTCATACGGGTCTTCTGGATGTTGCTCTGGCACCCGTCCTCCGTCTTCCCTTCGATGGCCACGAAGCGACCGTCGACACAGATGATAAGGTCGGGGTCGCCCTTCTTGCTGTAGGCGCCCCCTGTGACCATGCTCCAGAAGATCCCCTGTGAGTCAAGCCAGTCCTTCATCTCCTTCTTGATCGCCGATTCCTTCGTCGAACAAGGGATCTTCCGCATTCCTCTCCCTCTGATGGCGTCTCGCGTCCATTCCGCTTCCCGCAGGGCAGTTCCTGCCGATCAGGATGATCCTGATGGTGACGAAGTCGTCGAGGTTCATGCCCCACGACTTGTCGATGAACATCACGATGCCGTTCTGCTTGGTGGACTGTCTGCAGAGACGTTTGTAGTCATGCACGTAGGCTCCCGTGGAGTCCTCCATGCGCACATCCACAAGGTCCCCGTCCTTGAATCCCCATCTCTTGGGGATGGTGACGGCATGACCGTTGCCTGTCTTGTGGGCCATGCATGTGCTGAAGAAGGGCCTCCCCTGCTTGTCACCGAGATCGGTGTCCCATGTCTTCTCCATTGTATCCTCTCCTGGGAGGGGATGACCCCCTCCGCTCACTCCTCATCCTGAGGGATCTCGTTCTCCATGCCGATGTAGTACTGCTCGATGCCCGCGATCATGGCGATGTCCTGAGGGACGGGCTCATACTCATAGATCCTCGCGTAGCTCTTCCCCTTGTCGTTGGGCTTGGACATCTTGACCTCTGCGTGCACGACACCATCGACGATGTCATCGGGATGGGGGATACCGACCTCGACACCGAACAGTGCCCTGCCGAGTGTGATGAGGGTTCCGCGTGCCTGCTTGTTCTTGACAATGGCTCTGGTGGCCTTGTCCTCGGAGTTGAGCCAGTATGCCTGGGTGAACTCCGCGTTGGTCTGCAGGGACTTGAGTCCGATCTTGTACACGGGATTGGCAGGCTCGCTATCGTCGTAGCTTGCGGATGTGATGTACAGGTCGTGCTCTCCGGCCTCGATAGGGATGGTGACCTCTTCGACCTCGTTGCTCAGTCCCCAGGGTGTGATCTTGAATGCCATTTCTCTTACTCTCCTTATATCTGCTTCAATCTGAATGTCTGAACGGGTTTCTCGACGGTGTAAGGTGTCGGGTCGATGCCATCCTTTTCCAAGAGCTTGGGATCGATCGACTTCTTGACGGTTGATGTGAGCGTCGCCTCGTACCTCCCGTCGAGAGAGGCGATCGTGTCGACGCCGTGGATGTCCATCCACTCCTTGAGGCGTGCCTTCATATCGTCCAAGGCGACCTCCTTGTCCTTTATCATCGCGTGTGCCATCCTGACCTCCCTCTCCAGCACGCCGTAGGTGTCCAGCAGGCTGGCCATAGCGTCCTTTGAATTGGTCAATGACAGGAGATACGCGTACATGTCCGCATCCCTCGGGTCCTTGGGGTCCATCTGGGGAGTGCGGTCGTTGTCGATATAGGTGTGGTACCAGTTCATGACCTCCTCTATACCGCGGGCGACCTTCTCGGGGTCGATCTCCGGCATGTAGAGGACGACGGTGTCATCGTTGGGGGTCCAGTCCTCGGGATGGGCCTGCTCCTCCTGTGTGAGCATCGCCACAGCGACGTAAGCCCTCTCTTGTTTCACGGTGAATTGGTTGTACAGGGCGACCTGCCACCAGTAGTATTCGGGCACCCCGTTCTCCCATGAGCGGAGGTTGGCGGTGGTCTTGATCTCCAGCACGAAGTTCTCACCCGTGGGGGACATGACCATGCCGTCCAGATGCCCTGCGAACAGCGGGTCATCGAAGTCGGAGGGCCACTGGTCGTGGTCTCCCTCCCTCGCCTCGAAGATCTGCTCCGCGGGCATGAAGATGCCGTGGTCGCAATACCTACCATCTAGGTAGGATATGATCTTGGACTCCAGCATCTGCCCCGCCTTGACGGCAGGCTTGTCGGAGATGTCCTCCCTGCACAGTCCGAGGACGTCACAGGCCACGCGGAAAGGGGTCTGGAATGGAGAGCATCCGAGGATGCCCCCCATCATGGTACCCGTGACCTTCCCATGGACCGAACCATCCGTCAGTATCCCGTTGTTGTGGATCGTGTAGTCGCACTTAGGCGGGATGTATCTGCGCATGCTCACACCTTAGAGTATTTCTTGATGAAGGCGAAGGTCTGGGGCACATTGGAGATGGCTTCGAACTCGGCCATCATGGCCTCGGTCTCCTCCTTCGTCTTCCTGCCGTCGGCTGTGGCCTCTCCCCAGGTCTTGATGATCTTCTCGATCGCCTTCCTGTGGGGCTCGGACATCACATACGTTCCCTCGGCCTTGAATTCGGCCTTGGGCTCTGCAGGGGCCTCTGCGGGCTCCTCAGCGGGCTTCTCCGCCTCGACGGGTGTCTCTGCCTTCTTGGCCCTCCTCTTCTTCTCAGGGGCCTCCACGGGGGCTTCCTGAGGCTTCTCTTCAACGGGAGTCTCCTTCACGGGCTCCGCAGGAGCTACGACGTCCTTGTTCTCCTTGATCTGCGTCTTGAGCACCTTGACCTCCTCCTCAGTGGGCTTCCTGAATGTGGATGCCACGGGCTGGATGTTGTCGGTGTCGATACCGTCGGAGATCATGAAGAAGCTGGTGATCCATTTCTTGAGTGCATAGGTCTGAGCCTTGGCCAGACCCTTGTCCAGCGAATCGGCGGCCTCTCCGAACACATGGTTGGAGAGGTGCTCTCCGGACTCGGTGTCCCACAGGGTGACGATGAGTTCGACGGTCCAATGTGCGGACATGTTGCCGAAGTCCCTGGTCAGTGTGGGGTTCACGTACTCGATGGTCATCTCGACACCGTGCTTGGACAGCAGCGGTGAGACGTTCCTGAGGATCTTGTCTGTGGAGAGGTAGGGGTACTGCATCCCTCCCCCACGCATCATCTTGTCATCGGTCCAATCCTTGGACAGGACCTCGGCCCTGAGTTCGCTGATCTTGGTGAGCAGCGAGGTCCTGAGCAGGTTCTCGTAATTCGGTTGCATGGCGTTCACTTCCGCGCCTCTCGGCGCAGAGGGAACATACAGGTTGTGGTATTTATATCTACTCACACTGAACAGTATGGTCAGGAAAGATACTGCTCGCGGGCCCACTCAAGGAGCATCCTGTCGTTGACATCGACACCGTTCCTCACGGACTGCCACGTCTTGGCCTCCACGGTGCCCTCGGTGGACAGGTGGATGTATTCGCACCTGCGCTCCTGCCCTATCCTATAGATCCTCCCACGTGACTGCTCCAGCTGGAGGGAAGACAGGCAGGGCTCGTAGAACACGATGATCGCCGATCTCTGGAGGTTCAATCCCGGACCTCCGACCTGATACTGGCAGATCAGCGTGTCCACCCTACCCTCCGATAGGGCTTCCCATGTGGCCCCGTGCTTGGCACGCTCCTCTCCGTTGAAGACGGCCACCGACCTCTTCAGATCGTCGCAGATCTCCTTGCATATCGCGATGGACTCGGTGAACATGCAGAATATGATCAGGGGCTCCGCCGTGGATGACAGGATGTCCCTCAGGGCCTGTGCCTTGTTGGTGTTGTACCTCTCTATCCCCAGCTCGGTCTTCAGGAACCCGGAGACGAGCTGCCTGAGCTTTATCGTGCTGTTTCCCGCAGATCTCTCCTCAAGGTCGTATCTGTCGAGGATGCCTGCCACGATATCCTTGTACACCTTCTTCTCGGCCAGCTGGATCGGTATGACGGTGTCAATGAATCCGGGCATGTCATGGCAGTCCTCCAGCCTTGCGACTATCCCATGGTCTGTGAGCACCTTCTTCAGGTCGTCATCCCTGTACCGACGGGGCTTCCCCCAGTGGTCGTATGAGATGACGTATCTCTCGCAGAAATCGGTCCAGTTGCGCCACATCTTACCGCCTTCGAGGAACTGCACCTGACCATAGAGCTTGGCCCAGTCGTAGCTTCCGCCTCCGCCGTGGGTGGGCGTGGCGGTCATGATGAACCTCTTCTCGGTGAGAGTTGCCAACTCAATGCACACCTGCGTCTGGACGGAGCTGTGCGACCCTATGCAGTGGCTCTCGTCGATCAGTATCGCGCCCCACCTCTTGGCCAGATTCTCACGGACCTCGTACCAAGCCTCCTTCTTGACCCTACCCTTGTTCTTCCCACGGGATATCACATGCTCCGAGGTCTTGCGACAGTAGGTCTTCTGGAAGGAGGACAGGGTGATGCGCTGCTTCAGCATCTCCACATCGGCTTCTGTGAACCCCTCGAACTCGATCATCCCCTCTATGGCGTTTTCCCACGATCTGACGAGGCTCGCGGGGCAGACGACCAGCAGGTCTTCCATACCCTCCCTCATCGCGTCACGGGCCCACAGGAGGGCCGTGGCGGTCTTCCCGCATCCCATGTCGTAGAAGATGCCGAGGTTGTCGCACAGGGACATCATCGTGGCTCCGTATGTCTGATGTTCCCCGAAGGTCTTCATGGGATCCACGCCACCCTGTACACATTGCCCACACCGGGCACCATGATCTCCGTGAGGAAGCCGAGCTTGGCGAAGTATACCTTGTTCTGATCGCTCATGCAGGTCTCGGGGATGGTGTCGTCAGGATGCAGGTCGTACTCGATGGCGATCCTCCTGAAATCCACGACGTCCTTCGCCCACTGCATCTCCCTGTCGCTCTTGCCCGAGGAGACCATGGCGAACGTGACCCTCTGTATATCCGCGTTGGGCGGTATGGTCCTCGTCCATCCGCGGTAGTTCTTCGATTCGGGAACACGGAACTCCCTGAACGGCCTGCACTTGACCCATGCCCTCGTGCTCTCCGCCCATTTGCTGATCATCGACTCCGCGGACTTCCACATCTGGGAGCCTTCCTCGGGGTCGTTGAACATGGCGTGCATCAACCCTTCTCTGGAGATCCTCGACCCGACCTTGACCAGGCCGTTGGCGGGGTCGTCGAGCCACTCGTCCACCGATTGGGCATGAGGCGAATAGCGTGTGTAGAAATCCTGGACCTTCTCGGCGAGCATGGCCTCCTCCCTGCTGAGGTTCGGTGTGACTCCGTTCCGGTACATCTCCAGGGCCTCGGCCCAGATCTGCTCCACCTCGTAGCCTCCGACACTGCGGTCCTCGACGGAGAATATCATGAGCTGGCGTTCGGGCCTGCACATGATGGGGAAGAAACGGCGGTTACCGGTGGGGTCCGTGAAGACCTCGGTCCGGTTGGTGGTGGCCGCCATGATGAAATGTCTCGGAAACACCTGCTCCCTTCTCGCATATGCCTTCCTTATGTGGTCGGAATCCTGCGAGATGAACTGCTTGACCATCTCGGGAGATGTGTTCTCCAGCTGTGTGGCCTCTCCCAGCTCCACGATTATACCCCCTCTGACGGAGTCCAAGAACCTCGGGAGCTCCTTGGCGGACATCTGCATGCTCGTGGACCTGTACCATTCGTCCCTGCCCGCCAGATACTTCAGGGCACGTGTCTTACCCGCTCCCTGCCCTCCGATGAATATGGGGACGATATCATGTTGCGTGGGCTTGTACATCCTCGCTATCGCACCCAACAGCCACGCCCTGGCGACGGCCGCCAGATACCTCGCGTCATCCTCGCCCTCCAGGATGACCGATGTCCCTCCGAAGAGTTTGGTGAAGAGCGTGTCGATCCTGTGCTCCCCGTCCCATTCCAGACCCTCCACCCATTCGCGGAATATGTTGCGGGTGTTGGACATCATCCTGATCATGAAGACCTCGTCCTTGACGCTGACCCCAGGCGGACGGGAGACGTCGAATCCCATCGACCTGAGGCGAATCTCGATGTTCTCATGGTACAGGGCCATGATGTTGTCGTCCACGTGTCTCAGGCCCATCTCCGGTTTGTCGAGCATGGCCATGTCGATCACCTCGGATTCGCTGAGCTCGTCGTAGTACATCTGTTCGGACCAGTCGGGATATATGGCCTCGAAGAGGGCGTTCAGCGAGGAGGTGGTCTTGGGGCATTTCATCAACCCTGCCGACGGAAGGTCGTTCACCACCTTGGGCGCCGGTGGCGGTTGGGCACGTGACCTTGATGTCAGTGACGGTGGGGTGCGTGGCTTCGACAGTGTCGCCTTCGCCATCCCCTTGTCCATGAAGCCCGCGTCGAAGTCCTTGGAGCTCTCGTCCGACAGGACCACCTTCATGACCCCAAAGGACTCGTTGTACTCCAGGTGGTCGATCCTCTCGATCTCCACCCTCGCACCCCTCGTCGACACCAGTTCGTCGCCGCTGATCATGCCGTATTCGGCCATACCATCGGTGATCACTCCCCTCTTCGTGAGGGTCAGCCCCAGCACCGCGATCTGCTCCCTCAGGAGCTTCGCGTCCATTGTGAATGTGACGTCTTCGTCCAAGAATATCCCGCATCGCTATGGAAGGCCTCAGGCCTATATAACCCTACGCATCTAGTGTGTATGGATACAGTTCGGTTGTTTTATATAGAATCGGATCAATGATGGTTTCGGCTGGTATTCGTGGTTCCCAGCCCTGTCCCGACGGGTTTTCTGTTCTCCGCCCGGTCGGGGCAACTCATCTGTATCTGAAGCCCATCGTGTCCAGCATGTCCCTGAGCGCGACGTACTGATCGTCGTCATCGCAGAACACCGTGACCGTGAG
This sequence comes from Candidatus Methanomethylophilaceae archaeon, assembly GCA_016296195.1. GTDB lineage: Archaea > Thermoplasmatota > Thermoplasmata > Methanomassiliicoccales > Methanomethylophilaceae > Methanoprimaticola. Next base: position 6,881 of record JAEDJU010000024.1, read on the forward strand.
CTGCCTCTGTCCGGGTATGGGGATCCCCTGACCAGCATCCTCGACGTACTCCACCTGTGCCTCACGCTCCTGTGAGCGGGCATCATCGGGTGCCACAGGCATGTCGTCGATGGCATCATAATCTATGAAGCCGAAGTCCTCCATGTCGAAGCCGAAGTCGGCCAGTTCATCCAATTCGCCCTGAAGCAGATTCCAATCCCACCCCGATATTTCTCCAGATTTGTTGTCACTAAGTCTGAACGCCTTGGCCTTCTCGGGGGAGAGATCCTTGGCGATGATGCACGGCAGCTCGGTCATGCCCAGCTCCTTGGCGGCCGCCAGTCTGGTGTGTCCAGTGACCACCACCAGATCCTTGTCCAGCACCAAGGGGACCTGGAATCCGAACTCCTCGATGCTCTTCCTCACCAGGGGGATCGCATCCGCGTTGTCCCTGGGGTTGTTCTCATACGGTCTGATCTTGTCGATCGGGATGTAGTCTATGCGCAGTTTGCCCATGAGACCACATCGTCTTCGGGATATAAGAGGCGTGGGGGGGAAGAAGCTAGGTGAAAGAACCCCCCACGGAGACCGACTTGATGGAATGCGTGACAACAATAGCAGGGTCTCCGAATTTTGACAGGTGTTCTCAGCATAAAAAGATTTGGAGTGCGGGACGGCGGGTGAAAGACAATATGCGAAACTGAAAGCCCCGCCGCCCCATGGGTGACCCATCCCATTGTCGGTGATTGAACACAGAGGAACCGACCATCATGGGAATGTGCGTCAGGGTATTTGAAGGTGATGAAGAAGGACAGAATCGCGGTGGTCATATGCGTACTATAGCAAAATGCGGTTCTGTCTAATCTAAGCATGGTGTCTAGGTATATATCGATATTGAAAAGGAATCGGGACCACGATTTTGACCAGTATGACATTGAAAATGCCTCGCGGTCCCTATCAAGTGCATGTGGGTTTGAGTATTTGAAAATAATGAAAAGAAAGGCCGGAGTATTTTTGAGCAGCATACTCCCCGACCCATATGGTGATTGTATCCAGAGTATATATTCCTTGTCAATGAGGACTTCTGTCTTGGATTATGTGTTAATGGTTTTGCAGAGAAAGTCCTTTATTACTTTTTTCTTTAAATACCCTATATAAATACCATTTCTCTATAATTACTTTTTACATATTCATTAACACATTAACACATGGTAGAAAAATAAAGATCTAATATAAATACAGTTTATATATCGTATACAAAGTTGAATGAGTTACCCATGTGTTATCTTGTGTTTTTTCGAGTTAAAATCTGTGTATATTTTTGTACACTAGTTTTGGCCTAAAACACATTTTTCACCCTTTTAACGCACTCTTATGACATATGTATTTTATAGTCGGATGACCAATTCACTCATCATGAGCAGCATATACAGCGCATGGTCGCTAACAGTTGAACATCTGCGCAAGGATTCCCTTGCACCAAGATTTGAGAGAGGATCCAGATCGTATTTTCCTCTGAATGTGCCGTATTTCATTCCTGAGAATCACCCTGATCTCATAGATTTCTCCGGGAAGAACGGCCCTAAGATCGATCAGGATGAGATGGCCAAGTGCCTTGGGGAACTCGGATACAGATATCTCAACAAGGAATACTTCCTGTTCAACGGACGCTACTATCAGAAGGTGGATGAGCATACCCTGTTCGACGAGATCGTCCATATGACTCAGCAGGGATCACGCCCTCCGGTTCCATCGATCCAATTCAAGCGTAATGTCATCTCTCATTTCGAGTCCCTATTCCCTCTTCCCGATGGGAGTGAAGCCATCGAGAAGGACCCCCGCTATGATGATTGGCTGATCCCATTCGAGAACGGGATCTACAACGTCTATCGCGACGAGCTTCTTCCGTTCTCACCATATGTAGGGCTCACCAGCGTGATCCATGCGGACTATATCCCCGAGGAACACCACCCTGTGGAGAGATTGTACAGGATGATGCTTCCAGACGATGATGGGAAGACCTTGGATTGCTTCCTACAAGCTGTGGGATATACACTGTATTCACCTGTGATGAATCCCCCTGCGATCTTCCTGTTGGTTGGACCAGGAGGATCCGGAAAATCAACCGTCTTGAGGATTCTGGAAACACTCTTGGGATCGGACATGGTAGCATCATCCAATCCCTATCAGCTCTCAACCCATTTCGGGGTCTCCAATCTGAAGGATAAGAAGGCAAACCTATGCGATGAAACAGCCACAACCGTGAACTCCCATCGCAGTAAGATCGACGGAGATAGGATCAAGGCTCTTGCCAGTGGGGGAAACATCGAGATAGAGAAGAAATACCAGGATGCTCAGAACTATAACAATGAAGCGAAGCTCTGGTTCGCATCCAATGGAATCCCCGATCTGGGGGATACCACAAAAGGAATGGAACGTAGAGTCTACTCTTTCTCATTCGGCAATGACCTGAGGGAGATCGGATTCACCGACTATGACTTCGAGACGCTGTTCTCGTATGAAGGGCTTGCATGGCTGGCATTCAGGTCTCTGAAGGCATATGTGTCCTTCCTGGTATCCGGTAAGAAGGATCTGGACATGTCCGAATCGATGAAGGAGTTCTATGACGTCCTGTTTGCACATGATGCGTTCGTGTCATTCTTCAGGGATAGAGTAGAGGGAAGTTCCAAAGAGGATGTTCAGAACTATCTTGATGGAAAGGAAGTCACCGTGGTGTATAATGAATTCGTCGCATTTGCCGTGGAAGGGGAATATGATTATTATGAACCAAGGGGAAAATTCACTCAGAGGATCAAATCCGAGTATGTGATGGGTTCCAGAGCGAAAGGTGTGAGAATTGATGGTCAATCCACCTCTCGTAGCTTTTTCACAAAGGTGAAGCCCCAATGACCCAGAAGAAATCCAAGAGACGCGGGAAGGCCGAGTGCATCAACTCGATCATCGCGTATATCCCAGGGCATCTGTCCCCGAGCGAGGAGAAGCGTCTCGAGGAAGAGAAGAAAAAGGTTTGAGGGGGGATAATCCCCCTTCTTCAGAATTTATAGTCGCCGAAGAATGCTGAATCATCCACCTCATCCGTCGCGTCTTCTTCCTGTTTCGACTCCTCCTTGGGGGGCCAGACACTATCATACTTCCTGTCGGTGAGCTTGCCCGAACCGTTGATCAGGGCATTGGCGATGTACGTGAAGGGGTTGGGCGCGTTGATGTTCCAGTCCTTCGTACCAGGCTCTTTGAGACCCAGGGCCTCTCCGGCCGCGGACAGGCTGGCGTTGTCCTTGAAGATCTGCCTGAGTCCGGTGACGGTACGCTCGAACAGGAACTTCCTGTCATCTTCCCCTTCCAATCTTTGGACCCCGTCCATCGCACTCTTGACCTTGGGGTCGAGGAGACCGTCCCTGATCTCCTCCAGCTTGGCCTTGGCGGAGTTGGAGTTGTCCTCGAAGCGCTTCTTCGCTTCAGCCTCCTTCTTCGCCTTCTGCTCGGCCTTCTCGGCCTTCTTGCGCTCCTTCACGACCGCGTCGGCTATCTTGCCGATGTGAGCCTCATAGTTGCCCGAGTCCCCTGCCTTCTTATGTGCCTTGTCGATGATTTCTTTGACGGTCTTATCATCGAATCCGTAATTCTTCTTGAGATCGTCCTCGTACATCTGCTCCTTCAGGGCTTCCAGGCTCAGGAGCTGTTTGCTGACGTCTCCCCCCGCGAAGAACTTGTCAAGGTCTCCCATTCCGGCAGCCTTGGCATGGTCTGCTCTGGCGTTCTCCATCTGCTGGAGGATCTCCTGCGGGATCTCCATCTTACCGTACTCATTGGAGACCTCCTTCGGGAGTCCGTTCTTGCTCAGATAATTCTCTATATCCTCCTTGAGTTTGCTGGCGTTGGCGATAGCGGACCTATATGACCCGAGCGTGGTGTTCACATCGGCGATGGTCAGGCCCTCATCCTTGTCCTTGTAGCGTGCCCAGAGGTCATCGGCTGACGGGAGCCTGTCCGCGCCTGCACCCACCTGTGCGATCTGATTCTGGAACTTAGAATAGAGGTTGTTGTTCCTGATGTCCTCCAGCTTGGACTGTGCCAGATCGTTGAGGGTGATGTCCTTGGCTACCGCCCTGAACGCTTCACCCAGCCTGTTGTTGATCCTGTTGCCCCCTTCTTGCCTGTGGACCCTCGCCCTGTTGATGTTGATCGGGTCTTCAGGCTTGTTCTTACCGTAGATGTGGCTGTCGACCAGTTCATCCATGGTGGGGAAGTCCTGCCACATCGTGGGTCCGATCTCCATGGCACGTCTGGAGATATCCTTGATCTTGTCCATGGTCATCTTGTCCGACGGGGCCACGTTGGCCACGTTCTTGAACCCCATGAGCTGGGGCACGACCATGCCGAGGACGATGTCCTCACGGACCTTGTCGATCTGCTCGGCCTCATGAGGGTATCTCTCCTTCATATCGGCGAGCCGGTCCATCACGCTCCTGTAGTCGGCCCACTGCGGTCCCTTCTTGGAGTAGAACAGCGTGTTCCTCACTGATTCGGCCATGCGCCTGCCGACCTCAGAGTCCTGCTCGGGTACGATGGCCTTGGTACCCCTCTCGGCGGTCCTCTTCTGCTCCGCCTGGCTCTCAGCCATCTTCTGTTTGATCTGACCCTCGTCGAGACCCTGTTTGGCGAGTTCCTGTGCCTCGATCAGGGACTCCTCCATGATCCTCAGACCGCGCCTGATGCTCTCCGCCTCGGGGTCCACATCCCCTGTTCCCTCGGGAACGTTCTCCGGGGGCATGGACAGACGCCTCGCCGCATCCCTCTGGAACACACCACCCAGAGCGGTCTCCGCCATGGTGGCGATGTTCTGAACGACGCCTCTCTGGTCGGTGACCTGCTGTGCGTCCCCCTGACTGTCGGCGATCTGCAGCCAGTCCCTCACGGTGTCCTTGAATTGGGGTCTGGAGGTCTGTGAGAGCAGATCATCCATCATGGACAGGACGACGTTCGCGGCATGGCCCTCGAACAGCTCGTTCTTCTCGGCCATCTCCGCGGCGTCCCTGAGCGTCTGATGGACCGTACCGTTCGGACCCTCCGACCTCAGGAACTTGAGGGTCTCGGGGTTCTTGGAGGTATATTCCTTCAGTGCGGGGAGATTGTCCAGGAGCTCGTCCACGGCCATGTCGACCTTGCCCGTGGGGTCCACGGGCTTCTCCGCAGGAGGCGTGTACACTCCCGTTTCGGGGTTCACGTACCTGTCTTCATAGATCTCCACCTCTGGTTCCGTGGCCTCAGGAACGACGTTCTGATCTGTTCCTGAGGCATCGTTTCGGGCATCGTCGTATGCGGCTCCGGAAGGGTTCCCGTCCTGGTCCTGGTCTCCGTACTTCTGCCTGAGGAATTCGTTGAAATCATCGACAAGGGTTGCGGGGATCGCGAAGTTCTCTCTACCCTCATTGAACAGCTGAATGTTGGTGAGCACCGCATCCGCCTTGCTACGGGTTTCGTCGAATCTCTGGAATATCTCGGAGACCTTCTTCCAACGCTCGGGGTCCTCTCCTTCAAGATCGGGATTGTGACGGTCATACCCGGACATCAGCTCAAGGAATGTCTTGGAGATCTCCTCTGCAGAGGGATATGCACCATTCCGATACATGTTCACGAGGTTGTTCACCGACTTCTTGTATTCCTCAAGATCGGAGAACTGACTCTTCAGTTCATTCCACTGAGCCTCATCTATCTTCAGAGGCCCATCGATGTACTTTCCTCCGAGGGACGAGAATCCGTTGATGGCCTTCTCCATGTTGTTGATCGCCTGAACCTGCTTCTTTGCGGCATCCAGGATCTTTGAGACGTCACCGTCGGATTTGGTGTAAAATCCTTTGAGCTGTCTTGTCAGGTAGGCTGTGTTGCCCGAGACATCCTGCAGAAGGGGCATGAATCTGTCCTGTGCCTCTTGGCCCAACCCTTTGATCGCACCCTCCATCCTGTCACAGGACCCTTTCATGCTGTCCGTGAGTGTGGAGACGGCCCCACTGACCATGCCCTCCACATCCTTCTTGACGGTGTCCTTGTAGAAGTCCGTGAACGCCTTGATCAGCTGGGTTCTGTTCCTACCCATGGCCTGGACCTGGCCTCTGAACTTCCTGTCGAGATAGTCCTCGAACTCGGAGAACATCTGATGGGAGGAAGTCCAGATGGAGTTGTTGATCGTCCCCTGCCCTGTCACCAGATTCTTCATGAGGCCGATCATCTGATCCAGTTTACCTCCGATGGAATCCAGTCTGGCCTGCTTCTTCTGTGCCTCCTCGGCTTTTCTGGATGAGGCCCATGTCCTGTCGGACCCGAGTCCCTGGTAGTCCTTGTAGATATCATTCAGGGCCTTTCCGAACTCGTTCCAATCAGAGGTGGTGTCTCTCAGTGCCTCGGCCCTCTTCCGAACCTCAGCACTCGCGAACGGGTCCAGTGCTCCAGCCTTGGCGATCAGCTTCTGGATGTGGTCTTCCTGTAAGGTCTGCCTGATCTTCGTCTCGACGTCCATCTTCTCCTTGGTCAGACGGAGCATGGCTTCAGGGGAGGGGGCATTCATCATGTCCGCCTCGATGCGCTTCAGCTGATCGCCCCACTTCTGAACATCCTTCTTTCTGTACTTGGGGTCGGAGGCGAGGGATATGCCCCTGTCATCTCTGTTGGCCTGAGCTTCCCATTCGTCAGCCCTCTCCTGCCTGGCATTCTCGGCGGCCCTGGCTCTGTTCTCGGCCCTCTCGCGCCTCCTCTGCTCCCGCATGGCCTCCCTATCCTCACGGACACGGGTGTCATGCTCGCCTTCGAGATATTTCAGATGGTTCATCGTGGATTCGAGATCTATGGACAGATTGTCAGTGCTGTCGTCCTGCTCCCATGCCTGCTTGGCCTGTATGCGTGCATCCCTATCCTTGACGGTGACAGGGAGCCTGTTGGCCAGATCTGTGTATGCGCGGAATGCGTTCTGTCTGGCCAATTCCGCTTCCTCTT
>JAEDJU010000198.1 GCA_016296195.1 Candidatus Methanomethylophilaceae archaeon
TACATCATTTCAAATCCCTCAGTCCGAAGAGTTCGACCGCGGCGTTGCAGGTGTCCACCCTGCCCTCGCGCGAGGCCTCCCTCAGATTAGCGTAGACCTCCGCAGTGATCTTGTTGATCAATGCCCTGGAGAGGTCGTCTAAAAGCGTTCCTATGTCTGTTGAATTGGCGCGGGACATGGCCGTCTCCAGCTCATGGTCCCTGACACCTGCGAGTTTGATGCCTATCTTCCTGATGACGTCGTTGGCGTACTGCTCCTTCTGCTCGACGTCCATCTTGGTGAGCTCCTGGGCGATGATCTTCTCGGCGGAGCTTATCTCGTCCATCCTGCGCCTGGCGTTCTGGGCGGCTATGGTCTGCAGGGAGTCCATGTTGTCGAGTTCGACGTTGGGCACCTCCACCACATCCTCGTCCACGTTCCTGGGGATGGAGACGTCGATGATCAGCAGCTTCCTGTCGGGACGGCGCTCCATCGCCTCCATCACGTTCTCCTTATGGACGACGGTGTGGGGTGCGGATGTTGCGACGAGGACGAGATCGCTGTCTGCCATGGCGTCGTTCATGCGGGCCATGCTCACTGCTGTTCCTCCCAGTTCATCGGCCAGTTCCAGTGCGCGGCTGTAGGTACGGTTGGACACGAAGACGGCACCGACGTTCTTCCCGGTGAGGTTCTTCGCTATCACCGATGCCATATCACCGGCTCCGAGGATGGTGATGGATTTACCCTGGAGCTCGCCGATCTTGCTCTCAGCCAGTTCGACTGATGCGGATCCCACCGAGACGGCACCCTTGTTGAGGGCGGTCTCGGACCTGACCCTCTTCCCGACGACCATGGCCTTGTCGAAGAGACGGGTGAGCATGCCCTTCACATGGCCCTCCTCCTTGCCCTTCATGTAGCATTCGCGGACCTGGTGCTGGATCTGGTCCTCCCCCACGATGAGGGAGTCGAGACCGCACACCACCCTGAACAGATGCTTGATGCTGTCCCTGTCCTCCAGGATGTAGGCGATGTTGGATGACGGGACGGTGCTCTTCAGGATGAGCTCCACCGCCTTCACAGCGGCCTTGTTGTCCGCGGTGGCGGTGTAGACCTCGAAACGGTTGCAGGTCCTCACTATGACGTACTCGCTGATGAAATCCATCGCCGATACACGTCTGGCGACCTCGGCCTCCAGGATGGGGACTACGTCGTTGAGACCCTCCGTTCCCCCGGCGGAGGTGTGTGTGACATGCATACTGACTATCATCTGAGACCACCCCTCTCCATGGAGAGGTCGAAGGCGGATTGGATGTCGTCCTTCCTGAGGAGGTCCCATACCTCCCCGTCGGCGAGGATGTCCGCCAGGAACCTGGCCCTCTCGGGCTGTGTGGGGATCCTGGTGCGGATCTCCCTCCTGAGCATCATCAACAGCTCCAGCATCCTGTCGTATGAAGGATCCAGGAGCTCGTCTATCCTCTGGATGACGTACGGGGGGAACGCGGGCACCCTGCCCTCCGAGGACACGGTGACGGTGTATCCCTCCCTCTTGAGAGTGGACGGGATCAGGACATCCCCTCCACCGTGGGCGGAGTTGGTCATTATCCCCTTGGACATGGACAGGTCGCGTATCGAATCGTTGAGGGCATGGTCGCTAGTGGCCGCCACGACGATGTCGGAACCGTCCATGTACTCCCCGGCTGTGGAGGCGTCCACAGCACTGTCGACAACCTCATCGGCCAGATCCCTTAGCTCCGGGAGGATGCGGTCTGCCACGACCCTTATCCTGAACCCTTCGAAATGCCTGCATTTGCGGAGGGCCACATTGCCTCCGCCGAAAACCGTCACGAGCCTGTTCCCTGGGGAAAGGACGATCGGGGACATCAGTACCTTATCCACATACCCACCTTTGGTGGGGATGCGATTGCTATGGACATTGATAAGTGTTTGGAGTATGCCGCCAATGGTCGGAAAGTGTTACCACGGCATACCCCACATGGGTATGTTAGATTATGTGTTTCAAAGCATCCAACCGATCATCAGACCGATGGATGTGACGAGGAGACCGATGATGGCGACATCCTTCATCAGCTCGTTCGCATTGAGATGATACTGTGTGGATACTCTATCCCTCTCAGCCTCATAACCCTCGACCGCCGATCCAATGGCACAAAGGCAGTGATCAGCAATGTTCCTATCCAACATATCGCCATACATCCGGACATAACTCTCGAAAAGGGACTTCGTCTTCTTCAATGAAGTAGCGAAGAAAGAGTACGCTTTGGCTCTTCTATATCCCAATCCCCTATTCAGGATGAAACGGGACGTCTGTACCAATTTCATGACATCTTTGAAGAATTCCGTCAAGAGAAGATTATGAAGTGTCCCGATTGGCAGACTATCCTCGTCAACCATCATGAAGTATAGTCCCAAAAAGTGTAAGTTGCCGGTAAAAACGGAAGAGACTCCCGCCCACAACGCCTTGGCTATGGAATAATCCGGAACAAATCCTTCCTCCAACTCCATCCTATACAATCCACTGTTATCGATCGGAACCATAGATTCCACCCTTCTTCTGCCTATACTGATGGCAATTGCATCAGCATCTGGCATCAACACTATGTTCTCGATGCCTCCCATAGTGTATTTCTCTCCAATAGCATCCATCGACTCGCTGAGAAAGGCGATTCCCCCATAGTTTGGAATCCAACCAATATAGGACGACATGGGATCACTTCGATTTGGCCAATATCTTCAGATCTTCTGTGATCTTG
>JAEDJU010000199.1 GCA_016296195.1 Candidatus Methanomethylophilaceae archaeon
GAGTTTGGCGATCCTCCTGAGTTCGGGTATCCTCACACCGAGGACCCTCTCCTTCCCGGGCATGAGGCTTCCGATGAATTCGGCATACTTCTGTTCCGATGCCGCTTCCAGCATGGGTCTGTAGTCTATCACGACATCGACCTCTCGTGCTCCAGGAGGCGTCTCTTCAATGCCGTTCCTCCGGAGTAGCTTCCGATCCCGCCGGATGCGGGGATGACCCTGTGACACGGGATCACTATCGGCAGCGGATTCTCGGAACAGACGGTGCCGACGGCACGGTATGCGTTGGGGGATCCCGCCATCTCCGCCAGTTGTTTGTACGAACGTACCTCTCCGTAGGGGATGCGTCTCATGGAATCCATGACCGCCATGCGGAACTCCGATCCCTCGTAGGACAGTTCCAGGTCGAACTCCCTGCGTTTTCCGGAGAGGTACTCGTCGAGCTGGGCCGCAGCCTCCGCTATGGCATCGGTCTCACGGTCCTCCATGGGCGGGAGGTTGCTGTTGGGCAGATAGATTCCCGTGATACGGCCCTCTCCGTCCTCGGATATGCTCATGGTCCCGAGGAGGGTGATGAATGAGGAAATGCATGGCCCGCGCATCACCGTCATCATTCCCCACAGGGGGTATAAACCCTTCCGATGGCCTCTGTGCACTTGTACGGTATGAGGGTCGGTTTCACATAATCGTCCGTGTTTCCGGGTGGTATGATAATCTGTGCCAGCCGCCGCACCGACATCCCCGCCTTCCATTCCGAGTGGATGATGAACCGCCTCAGGGCGGGCAGCGTGCTGGTCAGGAACCCCATGAGCAGGAATCTCGTTCACAGGATCGACCTGTCCAGGTCAAACGTGGACTGCATAGTGTTCATCACCAAGGACCCGGGACCCATGGTCCCGCATCTGAGGGAGATAGGGTCCATGGGCCACATGTACGTCTTCCAGGTCACCCTGACACCCTACGGTAGGTCCATCGAACCCGGTGTCAGGTCCAAGGGGGACATCAACGACTCATGCATCGAGATCTCCGACCGTATCGGCAGGGACAGGATGTCCTGGAGGTACGATCCGGTGATATTCAACGGTACGATGGGGTTGGAGTACCATCGCCGGAAGTTCACCATGCTCTGCGGGGAGGCCTCCAAGTGGACGGACAGATGCATCTTCAGCTTCGTGGACACCTATGGAAAACTGAGCAGGTTCCAGGAGCAGGGCGTGATCCGTTCCATGACCAAACAGGAGATGCTCTCCTTCGCCAGGATGGCGTCGAAGGTTGCTGACGAGTACGGGATCTCACTCACACATTGCTGTTCGAAGCTGGACCTGGAGGAGTTCGGGATACAGCGCAGGGGATGTCTGGACAAGGAGATGATGCGTTCCCTCAACATCCCATATGAGACGATGGACACGCCTCTGAGGGAGGGTTGCAGGTGCGTCAAGAGCATCGACATCGGTGAGTATGACACCTGTGACCACGGTTGCATCTACTGCTACGCCAACCGTTCAGATCCCACGAGGAGGTTGCAGAGGATATACGATCCGGATTCGGAGATCCTGTGGGGAGAGATAACGCAGAGGGATTCGATCAAGGAACTGTCCCCGAGGGCTGCATCACGTCTCGGTGACTTCCTCTGAATCCTCCGATACTTATATCTGGACAATGGGGATGATTCAGTATGGAGCTCATCACGGTCCTGTTGCTGGCGGTCGGACTCGCCATGGATGCGTTCGCGGTGTCCATCTGCAAGGGATTGGCCGTCAGGAAGGTCACCGTCAGGACCATGGTCATCATAGGTCTGTGGTTCGGGGTCTTCCAGGGTGTTATGCCGGTCATCGGCTATGTGGCGGGTTCCGCGTTCTACGACCTGATATCCGATTACGACCATTGGATCGCGTTCATCCTCCTGTTCCTCATTGGTGTGAACATGATCCGTGAGGCGCTCTCCGACGAGGAGGAGGGTGTCGATGACGATCTCGGGTTCAGGACCATGCTCCTGTTGGCGATAGCCACCAGCATAGATGCCCTCGCCGTGGGAATATCCCTGGCGATGACGGGTGACGGAATAGTCGAACCCGCTTTGGTCATCGGCGTTGTTACCATGATCATCTCCATGTGCGGAGTGTGGATCGGCAGCAGGTTCGGTGACAGGTACGGGAAGAAGGCCGAGCTGGTCGGTGGTGCGATCCTAATCCTGATCGGTCTGAGGATAGTGCTTGAGCACACGGGGATAATCTGATCCCGGTGCTTCTGAGAAAGATGTGTCCGCTCACTGGAGCATCTTGACGACGTCCGAAGGGTCCCCGTCCAGGACGAGGTATGTCTTCACGTAGTCGTTGACGGCGTATGTCAGGTCCTCGCATTTCTCGTCGCCGGTGTTCCTGAGGAGCTTGAACTTGTTGAACTTCGAGGGATCGTTCACGCATGCGGCGATCATCTCGAACTGGTCGGCCATCTCCTTCATGTTGCCGTCGTTCCAGTGGAGCATGACCCTGTTGACATCATCTTCGTTGAAGTCCTTGGTGTACGCCTCAAGGTAGAGTTTCACGAGGTTGTACATGTGGCATTCGTAGTTGTCGTCCTCCTCGTAGGTCTCATCGTTGTACTGCATCCTGGAGAGGAACGCATCGATGAGGTCGATGAGCACCGTGTAGTTCCTGCAGTACTCTATGACCCTGCGGAAGATCCCGGGAACTATGTCCAGGAACAGTGCATCATCGTATCCGACATCCAAGGAATC
>JAEDJU010000200.1 GCA_016296195.1 Candidatus Methanomethylophilaceae archaeon
CCTCTTCAGGAACAGGATGTTCTCCGGTTCCTGCATCGCCACCTTCCTCAGCTACGCCGCATCCTATTCCATATCCTTCTTCCTGGCGTTGTACCTGCAGCACATCTTCGACCTGACGGCGACTCAGGCGGGAATCCTGATGTTGGTCCAACCTGCCATACAGGCTGTGGGGACACCCGTTTTCGGAGGGGTCTCCGACAGGATGTCCGACAAGCGTGTCCTGCCCACCGCGGGCATGCTGGTGATAGCCATGGGATTACTTTCCATGATGACCTACGGACAGGAGACATCCATGGTCCAGATAGTGTTGACCATGGTAGTCATCGGAGTGGGATTCTCGTTCTTCTCCGCTCCGAACACCTCGATCATAATGGGTTCCGTCCCCAAGTCGGAGACGGGTGAAGCCTCGGCGATGACATCCGTCATGAGGCAGTCCGGTATGATGGTGAGCATGGGAGTGGCCATGCTGTTCATATCCGTGATAATGGGGTCGGCAGACAACATCTCCCCGGAGACCTACGGTGACTTCCTGAACGTCCTGATGTACTCCTTCGCCACATGCTTCGCCATGTGCATCCTGGGAGCCTTCCTCTCCATGATGAGGGGAAGGGAGGTTCAGAGAAGGTAATAGGCGTAGGAGAAGCCGATAACGGCCACGGCGACCACTCCGAGGATGATTGCCTCCCGCTTCCCGGGACAGCATCCGCCGGAGCATCCGCAACCCTTTTCACAAACCTTCTTCCCATCCTTTCCGTCGTCCATGACGGTGATATCCCGAAAGAGGTATTTCAGGATGGGTGGAACGAACAGATGTTCGTCTTTCCTAAAGATTTTTAGGCTAATTTAACAGAAAAACGTGAAATATCCACGATATTCTCACATATTCCATGGTCAAGGTGTCGGATGCCAACTTCGAATTCCAGAAGGTCATCGCCGTGGTGGGAGTCTCGCTCCTGGCGCTGAAGTTCTTCGCATATTACCTGACGGGATCGGTTGCCATTCTGACCGATGCTCTCGAATCGATCGTGAACGTCATAGCCGCGTTCGTCGGACTGTTCGCATTATATATCTCCGCACAGCCTGCGGACAAATCCCATCCGTTCGGTCATGGTAAGGTTGAGATCATCTCGGCCTCCGTGGAGGCGACCATGATCATGGTCGCGGGAGGCATGATCATCTACGAGTCGATCCTGTCCTTCCTCAACCCCGGCGAGATATCCGATCTCGACATCGGATTGGTCCTGGTGGCCTTCGCCGCTCTGGTGAACTTCCTCGTGGGAAGGATAGCAATCAGGAAGGGTACCAAGAACCGTTCCCCCGCACTGGTCGCCAGCGGAAGGCACCTCTGTTCCGACACCATCTCATCGGTCGGTATCCTCATCGGACTGTTCGTGGTGTACGTTGCGATGGCAATGGGATACGACGCCCGCTGGTTGGACTCATCCATCGCCATCATCTTCGGTGTGATCATCCTGGTCACCGGACTCAAGGTCATGAAGGAGTGCATGGACGACATCATGGACAAGGCCGACGAGGAGGTCCTCGATGCTGTCACGGACGCGATCAACGAGTACAGGCACGATGATTGGATCGATGTCTACCATCTCAGGATGATCAAGCACGGACCCAAGATCTACATCGACATGCATGTGGTGTTCCCCAGGAAGATGACCGTCCAGGACATCGCCGACGAGGTGGATGAGCTGGAGGAGGCCGTCTCCGCACGTTACGGCGATTCCATAGAGATCTCCGTCAACCCCGTCCCCTGTTGTGAGTTCAATTGCAGGAACTGCTGCAGGAACTGCTTCGACAGGGACTGCGAGTTCGAGAGGAAGGTTGTTTGGACATCGGCGATGCTCTGCTGCGACAAGCCCCATGCGGTGGACCCCAGGATCACCATCAGGCAGGACCGATCGTTCATATGATGTTCCCTGCGCAACGTTGATATGGTTCCAGCAATCTTGAGGCGGATATGGGAGAATCTTCCGAGGAGTACACCATCATCGAGGATGAACGCGAACCGATACGTGTTTCGCCACGTTGTTCAGTGGTGAAGATAAGCTGCGGTTTCATCCCCTCTTCCAATAGGGAGGACATACCCTCCGCCGATGAGGAGCCCACGGTCCGCGGTGACCCGTACACATCCGGAAGGCTCGACGCCACCTACGCTGCGGCCATGTCCATACTTGACACCCTTTTCGACATCGATCTGGACGATCCGGAGCAGAGGGAGGTCTCCATGAGGATCCGTGCCGATATGGCCCATTACCGCATTCTCATCGACAGGTTCTCCGACACCGGCGGGGATTCCGACAGAACCGACCTTTCGTAACCTTTAATCCGGGTTCGGGGATACACCGTCCATGGCACAGACGATTCCCGCGGAGGTATCCGCAGCAGGACTGGAAGATTGGTACTCCGGACTCAACGACCCCACCAGGGTCAAGCTGAAGAGATATCTCGCTGGGATAGACACCTCATCACCCGTCTCTTTCCTGAGGGACCTCATGGCACGTTCCTACGAGGACCACAACTACGGTCTCTCCATCGTTGCCGGAGAGTACTCCAAGGACCATGAGATGGACGATTACACAAGGTTCCTCATGAACGAGGGCTACATCGACGGACTCTTCGGAGCCGACCGCTTCGATGAGGCCAAGCAGGTGTGCTGCGAGAACCTCGACATGTTCCCGAGCATAAGGGACAAGTTCATCGCCGACAACGGCGGGGAGCTCC
>JAEDJU010000201.1 GCA_016296195.1 Candidatus Methanomethylophilaceae archaeon
CAATCACCCGTCATTCGGAAAACCATCAGGATACACGGTGGACGACCCACTGACCGTTACGGGACGAACCTGTTCTCAAAATCACTCCCTCACGTTTCAAAGAAGATATCTCACGCTCCACAGTCCTTTGCGGTACATCCAGGAGAGTGCTAAGACCAAGGGCCGTTATGCCTGGATCGGATTCTATAGCGGAAAGAATGCGCCTGCGAAGATCGCTTTGTGGAATGGATTGTAATGGAGATCCTTCGAAACCGGGACGGAATATGGTTATCGTGAAATCAATACCACTGTTCTCGATCAGAGGTTCTGGAAGATCATACTCACGACAAGTACGTATGATGGATTTCACACCGTTTCCCCAGCCCTCGCTTATCGCTGCAGCCCTGAACAACATGGATATTGCCGGATTGCGTTGATATGAACGCCCCTGCTTGATGAGATCCACACTGAGAGACGAAGGTATCCCTCCAGGAGATCTGATCTCCAAACGGTCCTCGTACAGGGCTACATAGATTGGCTTGTTAGAATCGACATAGCTTCTGTGTTGTATCGCATTCACAATGGCCTCACGTACGGCCACAAGCGGGATCTCGCACCTGTCCTCTCTGTACAATCCACGGACTCTGCCCTGCAACCTGAGATTGCGTTTCACAAAGGAATAGGCCTCACCGATCTGATTGTAGATCGGACATCCAAAGTCCGCACGATCCAAGAAATCTGTTTCGACCTCCCCGCCGAACACGGCACACCGAACCTCACAATATCTGAACGGAGAATCATCACACATCAATGCATATGCATTGGTGACGATATCGCGACCATGCGATGAACGGATCAGGCCTGCATTCCTAAGGGTTGATTCCGTCACCGATGAACCATTCAACGAAGATAGACCTTCACAGATACGACGCGTACGCTCCTCAGTCAACTCGATTTCATGATTTTCAAGAACATCGAAGGTTGTATTGGAACTCTGAAGCGTCAGTTCATGAATCATGGACTCATCTGCAATACGGGATGTTCCCCCGATTCTTATGAATGTTCCCTCCCTCTCACCTAACGATTTGAGGTAATAGGGGCCATTGTTGCCAGGAAACACCTCCAATATGATTATGCTCTTCCCGTCCAAATCCTGAACAGAAGTGGACATGGGAATCTGAGGAGTGCATAAATCACAAATCGCACTCACCATCGAGTCAAGTAAAGTGAATGCAGAATCCTCTGGAACTCCGACCACCTTGCCTGCATCTGTAACCCCGACGATCAACATTCCGCCATAACAGTTGGCAAAAGCGACCACTGTCTTCAACCATTTCGTGGATTCCACGGGGAGGCTCTCCTTGAACTCCATAGTTATCCCCTCCCCTTTGGAAATCAGATCGATGATATCGTTCATGGAATGAACTCTCAGGATGTAAATTTGAAACTTGACCGATGATTTACAAAATGACTCGTAAACATCGTTAATGATGAGTTGGATGAGTCATTTCCTGAACCTCAAAAACATTACCGCCATCACCGCCACTTTACCGCCAAGATTACCGCCATCACCGCCACTTTACCGCCAATGTACAAAATTATACCGCCAAATCATACAAGACCCATAATCCGGATCATATAATCCATCGACACAAGATGCATCGACCATCTATGGACGAATGATGATAGGTTTCATAAACGAGGCCATCGAATCGTCCATGCATACGGGGAGGGAAGACCCGTCCGGAGAGGGAAAATGAACAAAGGAACTAGGACTGCGATCATCATAGCGATAGTGGTCATCCTGGCCGCATCGGCCGTCACAGTGGTGACGATGTCCGATGAAGACGGACCCGGAATATGGCCGATCGAACCTACCAGTAAGACATATTCGATAGAGTATGTCCTCGATGGGGGAACGATGGAGGGGAACCCCACCGAGTACACCGGTGGATTATCCGTTGACCTCACATCGCCTGTGAAAGAGGGGTATGTGTTCGCAGGATGGTATCTCGACCCCGAACACAAGGAGTACTTCGAAGGTATCACCCCCGATACCTCCGGGAACCTGACACTTTATGCGGCATGGAACACCACATTGGAAGGACACGGATTCACCCTCAACGTCAACGGACAGGTGAGCGACGGTCTGCTGAACAGCTACACCATCCAGGGAACCATGTCTTACAGATACCTCTACTACGACGAGGAGAACGACAGATACTACATGAACCTCTCAAAGGACCTGCAGTACAACTACAGATATGCCTCATATTCGTCCACGGATGACAAGAACTACTGGGATGATGAATCCGAAGAAAACTATACCGTCACCCAACTAGACAATGAGACCATCTCCACCGTCAACGGGGCAAAGAACTGCGAGGTCTACATCCTGACGTACGACGACGGCTCCATCGAGAAACAGTGGATAGGGGATGGGTGGATCCCATATCTCATAACATACATGGAATCCGGATTCTTCTCATCGACCAACATAACATACACCTTCGTCGAGGAGCTGGAGTTCATCCCCGATGTCACCTGCGACATAACAGCATATGCGGATGAGGGAATCACCGTGACCGGAGGAGGTACTTTCAACCCCGGTGACAAGGTCACCCTCACAGCATCGGGAGAGGGATTCAAAGGCTGGTACAATGAGGAGGGAAACCAGGTCTCCGCGGATTACGAATATAAATTCGTCGCCGGAGGATCGGACGTCACCCTGTTCGCGATAAACTC
>JAEDJU010000025.1 GCA_016296195.1 Candidatus Methanomethylophilaceae archaeon
CTCCATGATGTCATAGGAGCTGATGAACGGGATGACGTCATCTCTGTCCAGTTCCTCCTCTCCGATGGCACGGCAACCGAGGACGAAGACATTGTCGATACCGAGGTGTTCCGAGGCCCTCCTTGTTATGCAGGCATGGCTGTTGGGGGTTCCCAGATACTCATCCCTAGAGTCGAGGTGTGCGTCGATGGAGATGAGTGCGATGTCATCCTTGTCGAAGCATCTGACGATGGGGATGTTGACGGTGTGCTCTCCGCCCATGGCGATGGTGAACTTGCCCTCCCTGATGGCGGGGCCCATGCAGAAATCCACCTCGGTGAACATATCCTCGGGAGGGAAGAAATCATCGCAGTTCCCGAAGTCGCATACCTCCAGATGGTTCTGGTGTATGCCGTGCTCGAAGTGGATCTCCTCAAAATTATAGGAGGCCCGCCTTATGGCGGTCGGAGCCTCCCTTGCACCTGCCTTGAAACAGCAGGTGTGGTCATACGGGATTCCGTAGATGACGACATCGGCGTCGTTGTATTCTGCTTCAGCGCCAGCATAACCGATCCCGTATGACATGGATTTCAGACCTCACATGATCTTGTATCTGCCCATCGCGACGATGTACAGGAGCTCTCCTCCCTCCTCGACGGGCTGCTCATGGTCGGGGTTGATCTCGACAGAGATCTGCTCGAAGGTCTCAAGGTCCATGATCATGGCCTCGTTTCCGCTGATGGAGAGGACCTGTCCTTTCCTCTTGTCGATCATGGGGACCTGGACTTTTGTGCTGACAGGTCCGACGATGGACTTCTTCGCGCCGGTGAAGATGCTGACTGCATCGATGTTCGCCTTTGCGGATCCGTGCTTTCCGGGCTTGGAGGTGGTGATCTTGACGATCTTACAAGGCTCCTCGTCGACGTTGACGTACCTTCCCTCTTTAAGCTCCCTGATCTCTTTCATCTCCCACATTGGTCTCACTTACCTTTTGTGTATATTAAAGCCGGCTTATGGCCGGTAGTTCACTTCCCTTCTGGAAGTGCAGACATACAGGCCGAACAACGTTGCGGACCTCATGTTATCTTCCACGGACATAACCCTCTGGGTATATATCTTTTTGAGAGTCGAAAGAATTGTTCCGGTCCGTATCGGGCATGTCCTCCCCATCAATGTGATGGGTCTTGTCGGGCTATATCGCAAAAAACAACCTATATCGCAAGCATATCGCAACTATTTGCGATATAGTTGTTTATACTGCCTGCCAAGTCGTTTTCCTACGCTCACCATTGCGATGGACCAGACCAAGTTGCACAGGGGTTCCGATACAGGTTGTTTCCATACTCTGTATCATGGATGGTTCAGGCCCTCTTCGGACCCTTCCCACCCTTCCTGTTCTTGGGTTTGCCATTGCCCTTGTTGGTCTTCTGGGGCTTCTTCGGCGGATCGGGATATCTCCTCTTGATGTCCTCGACCCTCTTCTTGAATTCGTCGTTGAGGGCATCGCCACGGAACTCCCCATGATACTGGTCGATCTTTGCTGCGATCAGGACCTTTCCCGCAAGCGCACGTGCGATGTTACCCCTCTGCCAATAGGGTGCCCTGTGGATGTCGGGGTGCTGGTAGATGACCCCATGCTTCGGCCCCTTCTTTCCGGACTTCAGGTGTCTGAACATCGCCTTCTCCGCTCCGAGCAGTTGGACCGTGGATGACGGAAGGCTCGCCAGTCTCTCCAATCCGCCGGCGAGGGAGATCATCCTCGCGGCGAGGGGTCCGCCGAGCATGGCGCACATGTTGGGGCAGGTGGCCTCCACGATACCCTGGATGTACTCCTCAGTACGGGTCCTGTCATCGTAGAGACGGTAGAGGGTGTCCGCCAGGTCCTGTACCGCACGCATGTCGTCCGGGTCGAACTCCGAACCGATGGACTCGATCTCGATGCCCAGTTCCTCGATTATGCCATCCCTGTCACCGTATCTGGCTATCAGGTCGGCGTATCTCTCGTCATGGGCGTAGTCGGCCAGTTCGGGGAAGTGCATCCCGTACCATTCGTGCAGACGCTCGTTGTAGAGGTTGATGGTGGCGATCTGGTCGTCCAGGTTCCTTATGGCCTGGACCAGGTTCCTGTCCCTTGGCACGGGCTCCGATGTCCTGAGCTTTCCGAGACCCATCATGACCTCGTGCATGAACGCGTCATCGTAGCCGTATTTCTGAGGGGTTATGAACGATGAATCGAAGAGCTCCGGTTTACCGAGTTCGGACTGCCTGCGGTCGGAGACGGCGACCTTTCCATCCACAAGGGATGCGAGCTCCCTCTCCTCATCCAGGATCGATCCCCTCTGGACGGTGGCGAGTTTCTCCGCCACGGTCTGTGCATCGTGGGGCATCAACCTCTTCTCGATGATCCTCCCGGATTTCTCGTCGCAGAGGAAGACTCCGAACCATTTCGTGACTATTATCGCCATGCTCACATCCTCGAGAGCTTCTCTATCTCATCCGCCGGGAGGTCCTCCACATCACCGACGAGCAGTTGCAGCCTGGCCTGGAACTCCAGCTCCTCCATCCTGTTGTAGGCCTCCTCCAAGGTGCGTCCCTGGGTAAGTGCACCGTGTCTCGCCATGAGCATCGCTCTGGCATCGGAGTGTTCGGCGACAGCATCCACAAGTTCCTGGGAACCGGGTGTGAAGTATCCTATCATGGGTACGGATCCGAGGAGGAGGACCCCCTCGGGTGTGATATTGCATTTGATGGGTTCGTTCCTGACCGCGAGTGTGGTGCAGTGCAGAGGGTGGCAGTGGACAACGGCCCCTGTGTCGGGGTTGGCGTTGTACAGGGCAAGGTGGAACCTGTGCTCGATGGACGGCTTTCCCTCGGAGAGGACGGAACCGTCCGTTCCGATCAGGACCATGTCCTCGGGCTGGAGGAGTCCCTTATTCCTTCCGGATGGTGTTATGAGGACCTCGGAGTCACCGATCCTGATGCTCATGTTGCCGCCCGCGGAGACGGTGAGCTGTCTGTCATAGAGCATCTTGCAGACCGATGCCAGTTTCTCCCTGGCGTATCTCTCGTTCACTGGACCACCTTGTGTATCTCATCCGGCGTCAGGATTCCCTTCTCGGTGATGAAGCCGGTGACGAACTCGGCGGGTGTGACATCGAAGGCGGGATTGAGTGCCTTGGATCCGACGGGTGCGATCCTGATGTCCCTCACCATGGTGACCTCCTCCTCGGACCTCTGCTCGATGACGATGTCCTCACCGGTCTTGGTGGAGAAGTCGAAGGTGGAGATGGGTGCCGCCACGTAGAACGGGATGCCGAAGTGCTTGGCGACGATGGCCTTGTCGAAGGTTCCGATCTTGTTCGCGAAGTCACCGTTGGCGGCTATCCTGTCTGCTCCGGTGATGATCATGTCCACTCCCTTGGACATGTAGTAGGCGGATGCCCCGTCGGGGATGATCGCATGGTCGATTCCCTCCTGGTTGAGTTCCCATGCGGTGAGCTGCATACCCTGGAGACGGGGTCTGGTCTCGGATGCGTAGACGAAGAACCTCTTGCCCTGCTCCCAGGCCTTTCTCATGGGTGCCAGTGCGGTTCCGACATCGACGGTCGCCAGAGCTCCGGCGTTGCAGTGAGTCATCAGTTTCATGCCGTCCTTGATGAGCTCCGCACCGTACTCGCCGATGAGGGTGCACTTGTCGACCATCATTTGTGCGTATCCGTCAGCGGCCTCGATGGGGTCCGCCCCGTCCTTCAATCTGGAGTACATGTGGTCGACGGCGTAGAACAGGTCGTTGGCGGTGGGTCTCGCCGCCTTGATGTCCTTCGCGGCCTGGTCGAGATCGCATCCCTTCAGGGCGGCCATGCACATGGCGTACGCGGCGGTAGCACCTATGGATGGGGCTCCGCGTGTGGTCATGTTGCGGATGGCCTCCGCTATGTCCAGATAGTTGTCGAAGTCAACCAGTACGATCTTGGCCGGGAGTTCCCTCTGGTCGATCATACGGATCTTGCCATCCTGGAACCATACCGCTCTGATGTCGCATCTCTTTCCGTCGATTGTGGCCTTCATGTGCTGCACCTTATAAACGACCCATCGACAATCCCGTTATAATATGTGCGCACGCACACGTGCGCGTGGGAGATGCGGGAGGCGAACCCTATCTTCATTCTATATAATCAATATTCTCTACGAAGTTCCTGTTTTTTGAGGTTTGTACACATATTCATGCATCGCCTTTTTATCTGGTCAGCCCATATTCAGTCTGATTACTGTGAACGACGGACCACTCACTGATTTCGAGTTGTATTATACCAAGAACGGGCTGGTGCAGGTATCGAACGATGTGAGGCGTCGTATCCTTTCCGAACTCAAGGACAGGAACCTGTCGCTCACCGAACTGTCCCGTATCATGGGCAAGGCCCAATCCACATTGTCCGTCCATCTGGACAAGATGGTCGCGGACGGTCTGATCTCCGCCCATGACGATCCGGAGGACAGCAGGAGGAAGATCTACTCACTGGTCTCCATCATGCTCGCCCATTCCAAGCCCCCGTCGGACGATTCCATGAACCTGGCCATCAAGGCCCTGAGTGATTTCGCCAACGATCCCGAGAAGATGCGTGATGCGATCCTCCGTTTCATATTCCTGGGATTCGACGGTATGGGTCTGTCCATCGGGCCTATGGCGCACATCCTCGGAAGGATCCATGCCATGGCACTCGGAGGTTCCCTCACCGGCGGAAGCATAGAGGACACGGTCTCCAATGCGAGGGATTACTACAGGCGCATGGGTCTCGGGGATGCCAGTGTGTTCTCCCTCAAGCCCCTGACGATCATCATCAAGGATGACATGCCCTTCACGGAGGGTTCGGAGAAATCCCTCGGAAAGTACGCATCCGGATTCTTCTGCAAGGTGCTCGAGGATGCCACCGGGAAGACGTACGATGTGGTCAGCAGTGAGGTCTTCGGTTCCGAGTTCAACTATTACCGCTTCGTGATGGAGCCTTCGGCGAAGGTTCTGGAGAACAAGAACTGAGGTCGTTCTCACTCGTATCTCGGTTCGAACGTCAGGAGCGCACCGTTTCCGAGGACCTCGAAGTCCTTCAGTTCCAGTTTGATCCCGTTCTCGGCCACCCATCCATCACCATCGCACGGTGTGGGTGCGTTCGCTCCACCGATGACCAGTCCGCCGACGAACACTGAGTAGCGGTCCACCATCCTTGCCTTGAACAAGGATGCGATGGTCCTTCCGCCACCTTCCACGAGGATGTTCTCGATACCGATCTCCTCGGCCAGCTCCTCCATGACCTTGTCGAGGTCTATGCTGTCCTTGCCGGCCCTGATGATCTCCTCGCAGTCCCATTCCACGTCGCAATCCTCGAGGGTGACCATCACCGTGGGGGCCCTCTCGTCCAGCACCTGGGCGTCTTCGGGCGTCCTTCCATGTGGATCGAGGACAACACGTATGGGATTGGTGTCGTAATCACCGTCTTTGAATGTCAGATGGGGGTCGTCCGCGACTATGGTTCCGACTCCGACCATGATGGCATCGTATTTCTTGCGGAGGTTCTTGACCCTGGTCTTGTCCTCATCGGAGGATATCCTGACCTGTGTGCGGTCCTCTCCCGCGAGTTTTCCGTCTGCGGACATTGCACAGTTAACGTGGATGAACGGCCTCATTGTTCTCACCGGGTGTCACAGTGAACTTGTAGACATCATCTTTCCTCTCCACGCCGAACTTCACATCGAGGAACGATTCCAAGGTGTCCATCTGGCTCAGGAGATGTTTGCTGATGCGTGATACGGAGAATGCGCTCTTCCCCTCGCCCATCGCCATGTACGGGAGTAGCTGGTCCGCGGTGTGGACGTCCATGGTCGCCCCGCTGGTCATCTCCCTCAGGAGGTCGGTGGCCGCATCCTCTCCCGCCTTGTCCGCGGTGTGTCCGCGTGATGTCAGTGCGTTGCTTCCGAGCATACCGTTCTCGAACTCCGCAACCAGGACCACCCCGGCTCCGCGGGAATCCCCTTCGGTCTTCTGCACATCGAACTCGACATCGGCGACGGGTGCGAGTGTGTCCTCGCAGCTTCTGATGATATCCTTGGTTATCCAGTCCGGAAGGCGCTGGCTGAAGCACACTCCCCTGATGGCGACCAGATCTCCGAGGGATTCTATCTCCAGCGGATGGATGTTCCCTATTGGATCCAGGCTGGCGATGACGCGTCCTCCCCCCTGGGGGTAGAATCCGCGTTCGATTATCCTCACATCCGCGTTTATGCCCATCCTGCCCATCAGTGGGAACAGGAGGTGTTGGTACGAATCGATAGGGGGAGCCCACATGACGTTGGTCCCTCCGCTGATGTCCACGGTCAGTCTCTTCTTATGGTTCCTCGCGGCCAGCAACATGGCCTGGAGGACGAGACTGACGCTTCCCGCGGTCCCGATGTTCATCTGGATGTCGTAGACGTGTTCGTTTCCGGGTTCGAAGAGAAGTTCCCTCGAACCGATCGTGTTGCCTGTGACCTGGGATCCTGCCATCTCCGCAACGGCGTTCACCGCGGCACAGTGCTGCTTGGAGAGACCGTTGGTGGGCCTGTTCTCCCTTATGCGGGTGAGGTGTGTGGGTCTGCCGGTGACCGTGGCCATGGCTACGGAGGTACGGACCATCTGTCCTCCTCCCTCTCCCCTTGAGCCGTCGATCTCCAGCATGTCCATGGTTTTCCCGATGAACGAATTCCTAATAATGGTTGCGGATTCAGCATCGGAAACTGGTGGAATGATCTGAAAACCACGAAAACAGGATGAGTGCGATTGCCGGGATTCGAACCCGGGTCAGAGGCTTGGGAAGCATCCGTCCTAACCGCTGGACTACAATCGCAACGGAGGGGCATCATGTTTCTGATATTTCATAGTTGGTTCCGGTTTTTGCCGTTTTCCATCCCATTAGATCGGAGACGGGTGATAAGTCCAACCGAACGTTCAATTCCTCGACGTCATGTCTTTTATAGTATCTCTCTATTAGACGTTCCATTGGACTCGTGGTCTAGGGGTTATGACGTCGCCCTTACAAGGCGAAGGTCGCCGGTTCAATTCCGGCCGGGTCCACCATCTTCATTTTCAGTCATCCGTCGTCGGATTTCCACATCCCTCTGATGTTGGGATGTGCAGGTTATATAGTTGGAGAATATCTCCAAGAAACGGGTGGGAAGAGATCATCATACTATTCCTCCGATTTTCTTTCCATCCATCTCCGTTCTCCGATATCCGTGGGCATGTGTCCACAACCATCCCCATAGCGTTGCGATACCGTTGGTTCGCCTCGTTATTATTAAATATCGTGTCGGTTTTGGGGGATTCAACGGACTCATGGTCTAGGGGTTATGACGTCGCCTTCACACGGCGGAGGTCGCCGGTTCAAATCCGGCTGGGTCCACCATATCTTCTGAACATTCCTATCACCGTCTCCCATCCGAGTCGGAACGCTTATTGCACCCGATTATAATCACCGCCCATCATGGTAGTAGACATCCCCGATTTCCAGACGACCGAAGAGGGTCGCCAGTACGAGAAAGAGATCATGCTCGTCCTCCAGGGCGAGAAGAAGGACTATCCCAGCTACTTCGGCGGACTCAAGGTGGCATCGGGGAACGAGTTCCCCGTCTACAGTCCCATCGACGAGTCGATCAAGTTCGGCATCTTCCAGGAGCCCGAGGAGGGGATCATGGTCGAGGCGGTCTCCGCGGCCGTCAAGGCTTTGGATGCATGGTCATCGACACCCATCGAGGAGAGGGCATCCTATTTCGACAAGGTCCTCAAGGTCCTCCAGGCCCGCAGGTCGTTCTATGCGGCGGCCGTCACCGTCAGCAGCGGTATGGTCCGCGAGGATGCCTATGCGGAGGTCGACAGACTCATCGAGGTCATCGGCAAGGCCATCGAGGATTCCAAGACCCTCGGAAGGAAGAGGCCTGTTGGGGTCTGGGCCGTTCTGTCCGCCCACAACTCCCCGTTCGCATCCCCCGTCGGATATGCAGTATCCGCTATGATAGCCGGAAACACCGTCGTGATGTGCCCCTCCAAGTACTGTCCCACCCCCATCTACATGTTCTATGAGCTCGTGGACAAGTACGGTCTGCCCGGAGGTGTCCTCAACCTCGTCGTGGACAGGAAGGATTCATCAACCGAGCAGTTGGCCAACGACATGCGTGTCGCGGGTATCGCTGCCACCGGTTCCGGTGAGAGGCTCGAGGACCTCATGTTCCTGCAGGTGGACGACGAACTGAAGTTCATCAACGAGATCAAGGGGATGAATCCTGCAATCGTCTACAGGCCCTCCGACATGAAGGCAGCGGTCAGGGACATCATCGACTCCGCGTTCGCATACAGCGGTCAGCGTCTCCACTCCTGTTCCAAGGTCATCATAACCGCGGATGATCAGAAGAAGTTCATGGAGGTCCTGTCCGAGAGGATGAAGGACCTGAGAATCGGAGATCCCGTCAACGACACATCCTTCGCAGGCCCCCTCATCAGCAAGGATGCCGCGAAGAGGTTCTCCCAGCTCGCTCTGGAGAATGCCGGATATGTTGTCGCCAAGGCCATGCCCGTGATGGATGCACCCGGCGAGAACTACGTGGCACCCATCGTCCTCTCCGGATTGGATGATGAGAACGACCTCAACTTCATGGATTCCGGACTCCCCATCTTGAACATCAAGGTCGTGGGAAGTCTGGACGAGGCCTTCGATGAGATCCAGGACACCGAGTGCGGTCTGTCCGCCGGTATCTTCACCAAGGATCCCAAGGTCATCGACCGTTTCAAGTCCGAGGTCGACGTCCCCTACAGGTACATAAACGAGAGCAGCCGCGGATTACCCGCAGCCCACTCCTCGGAACTGACCAACTTCGTACGTTGATCAGACGATCATGACGGGGTTCCTGACGATGCCTTTCACGGCGGACATCAGGGACTCCAACTCCTTTTTCCTGTAGGGTTTTATGCCGATCCTCGTCGGGTCCCTGTTCTTCTGGGGATCGAACGGACGCATCACGAACTTCAGACATCCTCTGGACTGTTCCGCTATGTCTCTGATCTGATCCACCCCGATCACACCCGGCATCATGTCCACGGTGACGAAGAAATCGTAGTTGAGTTTCCTGATGATATCCAGCGACTTCATTTGGTCGGGGGTCATCAGTTCACTGATATGGACATCCACGATGTCCACGTATCCTGCACCGACGATGTCATCCAACCTGTCGGGATACTCCGCTGCGGTCATCAGTATGCAACGGAGTCTCGGAGGCTTGACCGACATGATCAGCTTGTGGATCCCATCCAGTTTCAGGGGGTCCGTGGTCATTGAGGTTATCACCACACCGTCCAGTGAATCGACATCCGAACGGAGTGAATTGGCTATCTCCACGAGACTATGACTCGGGCCGTCGCCGTCATCGATGTACAACACCGAAACGCACCAGCCCGGACACAGGGTCGTGTTCGTCCTGACGAACTTGGCTACATGCATCGTGGAGAAGGATTGAGTTGGATGATACTAATCACTTTTGCTTACCTATTGGATGCATCTGATTTTTGTATAGAAAACCGACGGATCGATTCCGGATCGGGCTCATTCCCGGTTCCTTGGAGCATTGAAAGTATCGGCCAGACCGTCCAGGATAACGCATCCGTCCCTGTCCAGATCGTCTATCACAATCAGGGAACCGTATCTCATGACGGATACGGATGCTACCGCGAGGGCGTACTCTCCGGACCATGTGCGGGTCATGATCGGTCTGTTCGCCTCGGGGATCCTCTCCGAGAGACGGTGGATGTCAGTGTTCCTCTCGAGACAGGATTTCATGTTGTTCGTGGCGGGATCTATGATGCATCTTCCCTTACAACCCTGTACCATGTCGAGCAGGTCGGAGATGTCATCGGACCTGAACGCCACAGGGAACCCGGTCATCCCGTTCAGTTCCGTCAGGACGGTGTTGTCGGACCCCATCAGCAGGGGGTCACGGTCCAGTGATGCGGATGCCGTGAGGAGGGATGCGGGATCGCGTGATTCCAGGATGATGCCGCCTTCCCACACGGTGGATACCACACGGACGGTCTCTGCGAACACATCCGGGTCGGATATGTCATCCCTGATGCATATGGCCTTGAAGTTCCCGAGGTCAGAGGTCCTCTCGATCAGCTCCACCACACGGATGGCGGCCATCTGGGGGCCCAGGGCATCGGTGATTGAAAGTGACAGCACGGCGGGTGAATCCCCGCCGACGGTGATACCGGAGAAAGATACTGGTTCGGTCATGTTATCACAGGTCCGCCAACTCCTCCCCGTAGACACGGGCCATGTCCGCTGCTCCCGGCCCCTTCATTATCAGCATGTCCGCTCCGGCGAGCATGACCGCGAGTGCCTCGGTGGCCTCCAGCATGGATGCCCTCCTGGCGTCCCAGCCCTCATCGAGTGCATCCCATGCATAGGTGACATCGATGATGATGGGATTGGAACATGTCCTGTCTCCGGACAGTCCGCGTGAACGGTACTCTTCTATCCTTCCCACCAGTTCTCCGAGTTCCCTCTCCTCCGTGACGTGTCCGAAGGACACCACGGCATCGTGCTCTCCGCATCTGGAGGAGGCTTCATCGGCATCCCTGCAGCCTATCACCGCGATGTGCCCGTCATCACGTACCGTGTCGGAGAACAGCATGAGTATGGAATCATCGATCTCCGACGCCACCGCCCCGACGATCTCGGGCGAAGCATCGACCACGACGGGCAGGCGGGTCCTGTCGCAGACCGATCTCACAAGCGAGACCCCCGAACCGATGTCATCACCGATGATCCTGAGACACACACCGTCTGCACCGATCTCCTTCCACATGACGGCCCATTCGGCAGGGTCCACCTGCCTTCCGGAGAACATGTCTGCGGCCAATCCGGGATACGAGGTCAGGTCGTCCACGACCTCCCCGAAGACAAGGGGCCTGCGTCTCCTGGCACCATCCAGGTCCAGGAACGGGAGGCTGCGTGCGCCTCCTGCAGCATAATCCCCCTTTCCGAGACGGAGCTCTTTCAGCTCCGATGCGGTGCGTGATGTCTTCGGGAGGCGCATGGTATCCTCAGTTGAGCTCAGAGAATTCCTTGAGTGTGAAGATACCGTTCAGTCCGTCGATGATCTGGGGAAGTGCATCCTTGATCTGTTCCGCGGACTTGTCGCTCTTCCCGATGTCCATGACCAGCTCGAGGTACATGGTCTGGTAGCAGATCTTGACCTTGCTGAAGACGGAGATGAGGTTGACGTTCCATCCCGCGATGACGCTCAGGGCCTGTGTTATAGAACCGGGGCAGTCGGGGATCTCCATTCCGACCTTCACGAGGTGGGTGTCGGATTTGAAGAGTGTGAGTGAGAGGATCCATGAGTCGGCATCCATGGTGATGAGGATGTTCTTGCCGTCGATGTCCTTCAGGACGTCGCCGTACACATCCGCCACATCGAAGCATCCGTCATCGATGGTGGTGGGGTATCCGCGCTTGATCTCCTCCTTGCCGTCCTGTGACGAGTTGCCCTTGAACAGCCTTCCGATCTCGGCGGGTTTGATGTCGATCCTCTTGATCTTGGACACACTTTCGTCGTTCCTGGCCTTCAGGTTCTCGAAGGATTCCAGGAGGAGGTCGCTCTCTCCCGCGAAGTTGAGGTCGGCCATGAGCTTCCAGACGATGACGGTGTCGGATATGCCGTTCAGTGAGATGGAGTTCAGGATGTTGATCCCTTTCTTCGCCAGGAAATCGGCTGCCTGGGCACTCGATCCGGGCACATCGTCCAGATACATGGTGATGTGGGTGAGGGTGCGGTAGTTCTCCTGGGGGAACATGGAGAGGATGATCTCATAGTCCTTGGGTCCCTGTGCGGGGTGTTTGAACAGTGTGCTGTACACACATCCCCCGTCCACGAGTCCCATCGTGTCGGACATCCAGTTGTCCACCTTGATCTTCGAGCCGTTGACTTTCGCGAATTCCCAGATCTTCATTCGAGACCCCTCTGATGTCGCCCGATTAGGTTGGTCAGTGAAAAAACTTAGCACATCGGCGGTCCATCAGATCATCGTCATGGGATGGAAACTGGTTCTTAGGAGACGTGAGGGCCTGGGTCCAACAGGGCTGTTCCCTCAATCCGTACTCCATGTCACGGATGATGTTGGTGAGGCTCCCGCCGTAGGAATCAGAGGATGCGATCTCTCTGATCCTCTCCGCATCATCTCCGGAACGGGATTCGTATCCCGACATGTGCAATGCGGAATCCATGAGGTCCGCAGCCTTCAGTAGGAGTTCCTTCGCCTCGGTCAGCGATCCGATCCTGTCATCGGACATCGGTGCATCCTCCTGCTGATGTGGTATCTCGCAGGTTTCGACGCATCGCTCTTCGCCGCATATCCGCAACGGGAGCAGGTCCTCATGAGCTCCACGGTGTCCCAGTAGAGGGTCCTGTTCCTGACGGATTCCAACTTCCCTCCGCACACGGGGCAGAGGCCGCTCTCGTTCACATTGTCCGTACGGGCATAGCTTATCTCGAGGTTGAAGAGTCCGTTGGCTATGCCGATGGTCCTGATGCGCTTCTCACCGATGCGGTACTCCTCGTCCATGCACAGGAGTTCCGTGGAGACGAGCCTGTACAGTTCCGCCTGGGAACGGATGTGGGGGTTGCGGACGAGGACGTTCTCTATCGCTTTGACAACCTCCTTCTCCTGCGGTATCCTGTAGGCCATGCTCGTTCCGTATGTCGTCTCCCATATATCTGTTGGAGGTCAGTGTGACGAGTCTTTATACGGGGTCGTGTTAGGGTGGTATGTCGCGGGAGTAGCCGAGTTGGCCAAAGGCGCAGGACTTAAGATCCTGTTCTTAGTGATTCGTGGGTTCGAATCCCTCCTCCCGCACCTTCTGTTTCCGATATCACCGTCTCTATGTCCGTTTATTTCAGTTGGACATATGGATAAAAATCTCCACGTCAACTGTACATTCGATATCGTTTTTATCGAAATTACTCTATAATTATTCAACAAAATCATGATTAAATAGTGGTTTTCGTGTTCATTTGTCTAGTCATTCAAAAAATAATTAGATGAATGTCAAGGATGTATACAAATGCCGTTCGAAAGCGAAACCAAGAGCCTGCACGATGCGCTCGTCTCGTGCAAGGTACCCGATATCAAGACCGCTGTCGAGTCCGCCCACGCCGCAGGGATGCCCGCAAACGACATCATCGATGTCCTCGGGAACTCCATGTCCGAGGTCGGTGTCCTCTTCGAGAGGGGGAAGCTGTTCCTGCCCCATGTCCTGAGCGCCGCCAACGGTATGAAGGCCGCCATGGACCTCCTCGGACCCGAGATGGCAGCATCCTCTGGAGATGCCAAGGCCGCGGCCGCAGTCGTCATGGGTACCGTCGAGGGTGATGTGCACGACATCGGCAAGTCCATCTGCTCCACCATGCTCCAGTGCGCCGGATTCGAGGTCCACGATCTCGGAAGGGATGTTCCCAAGCAGAAGTTCCTGGACGAGGTCGCAGGTGGTTGCTCCTTCTGCGGTATGTCCGCACTCATGACCACCACCATGACCGTCCAGAAGGACGTTATCGAGATGATGAAGGCCGCCG
>JAEDJU010000202.1 GCA_016296195.1 Candidatus Methanomethylophilaceae archaeon
CCCGGAATCGCCTTGGTCTGCATCACGTTGGTGTTGGGATTCCTGTCCTATGGACTGAGCATATCCTCGTACATCCGTGCACAGAGGGACCTGGGAGCGTCCAGGGTCAGCGCATACTACTCCTTGGCACCGTTCATTGGTGTGGCGATAGCCTTCGTCCTGTTCAGGGAATCACTGGGATGGTCGTTCTGGGTGGCATTGGTGCTGATGATCGCCGGAACGGCACTGGTCACGATCGATGCCCTGAAGACGGGTGAATCCGTCGAAAACGATGAAGTGAAAAGGGAAGAGCACCCGGTGTACGATTAAAGGATGGATTCAGGCACCATGAAGGTGCCATGAAGACGACCGGAGGATCAGTCGAAATCCGTACGGTCGTTCTGCCTGACCTCGAACTTGATGCCGGCCGCGGTCAGCATGGTGCTGATGTTGTCAGCGATCTTGGACATGTCGGTGCTCTTGGAGTAGGTCTTGATGTAAAACTCCTTGGCATCGGTGGGGAAGACGAGTCTGATCTTTCCCTTCCTGTTGTATCCCTCGGGCTTCCTGTCGCGCTCCAGGTCGATCATGTTGAGCTCGATGAACATCTGAAGGATCTCCTCCTCTTCGGGCATCTGGTCGATCTCCTCCAGGAACATCTTGAGGATGTCGGGGAACACGGGGGCCAGATCCTTGTAGCTGGACTTGCCTTTGAGAACGAAATGAGTGCTGAAGACCTTCATCGGAGAGCCCCTAACCTGCGGTCCAATATAAGGGTATCGAGCCGTCTGGAGGAAATCCGATCGGTTCCGACTATCACCGTCTCCTGATCCATGGGGGACGGATGGATGGCACGAGATCCACTGTAACCACGATATCCGACACCCATATCGTTTGATGTGGACGGAGCAGATATCGGAGATGGGCGGTCACAGATTCCGACCATTTTTCACATCCTCCACCTCGATACGGCCTTTTCCATACCACCAATTATAAAGAGAATCTCCATTGGGTGACACAATGAGATCAGCTCTTACAGTGGCTGGATCGGACTCCATAGGAGGCGCCGGCGTACAGGCCGACGTCAAGGCCATGGCCGTGGTCGGAGTCCACGCCACATCAGTGATAACAGCCGTCACCGCCCAGAACACACAGGGCGTCGACGACATCTTCCCCATGCCTGAGGAGTTCATCCAGGCACAGCTCGAGTCGGTGCTGAGGGACTGCGATGTCAAAGCGGTCAAAACCGGCATGCTCTACAGCGCGGAGATCGTGGAGACGGTTGCCGACATCCTGGAGGACCATGAGATGCCCCTGATCGTCGACCCCGTGATGGTGTCCGGCACAGGCGATGCACTCTCCCAGAAGGAGCTCGTATCGGCCATGAGGAAGAAACTGCTTCCGATATGCGAACTCGTGACACCCAACAAGCACGAGGCGGAGGTCCTGTCCAAGATGAAGATCAACACCAAGGACGACCTGACCCTTGCCTGCGAGCTCATCGGGAAACAGGGATCCTCGGTCCTGATGAAGGGAGGACACTTCAACACGCCCACAGTAGTGGACTACCTGTACCTGTCATCCGAGTTCACCAAGCTCGAATACCCCCGTCTCAAGAAGGCCGGACACGGCAGCGGATGTGTGCTGTCCTCCTTCATAACCGCCAACATGGCGAAGGGACTGGACATCGTCAACGCCGTCATGAAATCCAGGGACCTGATTCAGGAGTCCATCGCATCGCAGTACTCCGTGGGAAAAGGCGACCAGATCGTCAATCCCATGGTGAAGATGAAGGGTGAGACTGACAAGTTCAAGGTCCTCGATGCCGTGGATGCCGCGGCCGCCAGGATCATGGACGTGGTGCCCGATGAGTTCGTCCCCAAGAAGGGTATGAACATCGCCCTCGCCCTGAAGGATGCCGCCGGACCTGAGGAGATCGCCGCCATCGACAGGAGGCTGTTCGTCCACAACGGTATGATCCGCAAGGGCGGACCCGCCAAGTTCGGTGCCGCGGAACACCTGTCCTATGTCCTGTTGGGAGTGATGAAGCACGACCCCAAGACACGTTGCATCATGAGCATCGCATACAGCGACGATGTCATGAGTGTCATGGAGGAGGTCGGGATGAACGCCGTGTCCGTGGAGATGGGCAAGGACAAGATCCTCGAGGCCACGGAGACCGCCATCAACAAGTGCAACGGGAAGATCCCCGATGCCATCGTCGACAAGGGTTCCAAGAAGGACAGGATCGTGAGGATCCTCGCCAAGGACACCGACGAGATGCTCTCTAAACTCGAGAACATCCTCTGAAAACAACGGCCGTCCATATGACGGCCTTTCTTTTCCTTTCTTATCACCCGTCCAATACGGACATTTTGATCCCGAAGGAATCTGCTATCAGAATGATGGTAAGAGGTTGGATAATAGGTTTCCCGGGTCATGAGGACCCGGGAGGTAATTTGACCGATCAGTTGATGCTCTCGAGGACGATCTCGAAGTAGAGGTCGATGTTGTCCTTCTCGGAAGACTTGTAGGTGAACTCTCCTCCGGAGATGTTGGACACGTACCAGGTCTCGGTTCCGAAGTCGATCTCGATCATCTGGATGTCACCATCTGCTCCGACGGAGACGGTGTTCTCGAAGACGTACTCGAACTTGATCTGGTCGTCGATGGAGGTGACCTTGAACTTCACATCGCCGTACTGGCTGTCCTCGTTTCCGATGTACTCGTAGGTCTCACC
>JAEDJU010000203.1 GCA_016296195.1 Candidatus Methanomethylophilaceae archaeon
GTCGTTACGACCGTCCGTCGGAACCGGATCACAATGTGCGGATACGGCCCGACCGCCGTTGCGATGATGTGCTCCGGAGGATGCGGTGCCGACATACTTGGATACGCAGATTCGTTCGATACCCTCGGAATGGATCCGGATGCGGTCGTGGGTTATGCATCAGCCGTCTTCGTGAAGCCGTGATGTAATCGTTTTTCTACGATTAACGGAATTCTATCATCATGGCAGACAATCAGAACTTCTGCGAGAAGTGCGGTCAATACCTGAACGAGGGTGCCGCATTCTGTCCCTCCTGCGGAAAGAGGGTGCCGGGAAGGTCCCCAGAGCAGGTCGAGGCAGAGCGCGAGGAGATACGTTCCGTCATGTCGTCCCGTCTCCAATGGGCGGCCATCATGATGCTCGTGTATTCGATTCCGTTCCTAATAATCGGGATCTACATCTCCGTCTCCCTCGATTCACTTGTGAACGAAATGATAAACAACCCCTCCTACGAGAGTTACATGGAGCTGATCGGCCTTTCGGAGTCGGAGCTCAGGTATGTGCTGCAGCAGTGCGGAATCCTGTTCATCGTGTCCTCCGTCTGCGGCATCCTCTCGTCCCTGCTCTGTTTCAAGAGGCGCCTCTTCTGGGTGGCGACCGTGCTGTGCATCCTGTCCTTCCTCATCGGTTCGACCGGATTCTTCGCACTCTTCATGGGACTCGGTGCGTTCTGGCTGCTTCTTTCCAGCAAGCTCGCCTTCACCGAGTACTCCGACAAGCTCGACGAGGAGCTGTCGAAGATCAATTGATCCGAAAAACCGTGATGAAAACGTTTTCAGCGGGGGAATCACCCCCGCATTATGTGATCCTCAGATACGTTTGAGGTACTTCAGGTTGGGTTCGTAGACGAGTCCCTTGTCCATGAGGATGTTGGATATCTCCTCGAGCTCGATGCTGCTGATGCCCTCGGCCTCGGCACGCCTCTCGAGTTCGTCCCTGGGGGCTCCCTTTCCGTCGGTGTCTAGCTCCTCGAGCATATTCAGGATGATGTCCTCGATCTGGCCGTAGTTGGGGCCGTTGTTGGAGTCACCGGTGCCCGAAGGGGATCCGGGCATGTCTATGTCGATCTCATCGGGTTCATCGGACAGGTCATCCGGGAATCCGAGGTCCACATCCCTTTCGGGCAGGAGCATCCTGAGCGCTCCCTGGATGGTCTTGAGGTACATGGTGGAATCGGGCATCTGACCGTAGTTGTCCAACGCGAACAGGAGTCCCGAGGCCTCGGCCTGTGTCATACCCATCTTCACGAGGTCCTCCTCCTTCGCATCGGGCATGCCGAGGACGGTCCTGACGTTCTTGAGTCTCCTCCAGGTGTCCTTGGCGGTCTCCAGGATCCACTCCCTGCGGGTGGACTCGTCGATCTTCACGATGTGCTCGGGCCTCACAGACACGTACACCCTCTGGTTGTCCGCGGTGTAGGTCCTGACCCTTCCGACCGCTGCGACGAAGCAGGGCACCTCTATGTCCGCCATGGTGGCGGATGCCTCGGGCTGGTACCTTCCGACGTTGATGAAGAAGCTGCCGGACACATCCTGGATCCTCCCCCTCCAGAGGGGCTCGTCCTCGCTTCCGACGTTCTCCTTCTCGGTGAGCACACCGGCCACCAGGACCCTGTTGATCTTGGCTCCGAGCGGTGAGACGACGTACGAGGGGCTCTTCTCCTCGGTCGCCCTGATCTCCAACGAGGATGCGCTCAGCTCGGTGGCGAACACCCTCCATGCGGTCTCCCTTGCGTTCATAGCGATGCCTCCACCTCGTCGAGGAGTTTGGATGCCTCGCCCTCGAGGTCCACCTCCACGATCGATGCGCTCTTGACGATCATGCTGGGACCGAAGTTGTCGCTCATGACGTTTCCGCTGACGCGGACCCTCTTCATGAGGATCCTCCCTGCCATCTCCCTTCCGACGACGCCCTCGCCCTGTGCGGCTGCGAGTCCCTGTGCGGCCGCCATGCTCACACCTGTGAGTTTCTCGGTGTCCGCACGGTTGATTATCGCCCCGATGGCTCCCGTTCCGTCGTCGATGACGACTTTGAGCCTCAGGTCCGGGACGCCCTCCACCTGTCCGTGGGCGGTGCAGACGCCGTTCAGGATGGAGCGGTTGCAGCTGGGGCACCTCTTGATGATGCCGCTTCCGGCCTTGAGGTCCACAACGAGTCCCTCCACTGTGATGTCGAGTCCTCCGCCGACCCTCGCGACCTCGTCGATGGTCCTCTTGGAGGAGCCGGCGTCGATGTTCTCGAACTTCGTCTCCACGCGGGAGACCTCGCATCTGTCGCCCAGGTTCAGCTGGGGGATGCCCTTCCAGCCCCTGATGTAGGCGTTCTTTACGCAGATGGTCTCGCCCTCCTTCAGGGAGAAATCGCTCCATGCGGAGTACTGTATCTTGCCGGTGTCGTCCGCGAGTATCCCGGAGTAGACGGTCTTGGGTACGCCTTTCACAAGGACCTCCCTGGACTCGGCGCTCATGATGCGTCCGGTGACCGTGACGCTGTTCATGCCCTCCTTGATGTCCGCTACCTTGCATTCCACGGATGTGGTCTGGATCTCCCTCTCGGGCAGTTCCATGGTCACGCCGGAAGCGGGCTCCACGCGAGCACGGTTGCCGAGGTTGATCTGCACCTTCTCGTTCCAGAGCTTGCAGTAGCAGTTCTTGAAATTGTAAACGGAGCCCT
>JAEDJU010000204.1 GCA_016296195.1 Candidatus Methanomethylophilaceae archaeon
TGGGTCCGAGGATCGTGACCAATCCGGGACTGTCTATGGTGATGTTCACACCACCCCAGATCCTGTGATCCCCATACTTCACACCGAGGTTCTCCGCCCTTATCGTCATGACCATGGTCACCAAACCTCCTTCTTCTGCCTGAGGACCAGGAACAGGAACACGGGGCCCCCTATGACGGCAGTGACTATGCCGATGGGGAGATCGAACGGCACGAGATAATGTGCGACCGTGTCCGAGAACAACATGAGTCCCGCACCCATGAGGGCGGATGCGGGAATAAGGTATCTGTTGTCCGATCCTATGAATATACGTGCTATGTGGGGCGCCACCAGACCGACGAATCCGATGATACCCGTGAAACTCACCACTCCCGCGGCAACGACGGAGATCACGATCAATGCGATGACACGGGTCCTGTCCACATCGATACCGAGACTGCGGGCATAGGAGTCGCCGGAGTTCATGGCGTTGAAAGTCTTGCTCATCACCATGATCACAACCGCACCTACGGCAACGACAAGGAACATGATGGGGAGGTCACCCCAGGTGCAGGTGGTGATGGTCCCGGTGGTCCAGGACAGGACCTGCTGGGACGAGTTGGGATCGGTCACCAGCATCATGTACTGCTGGACCGCGTTGAATATGTACATAAGGGATGTACCGGCCAGGATCATCATCGCCGGGGACGGTTTCCTGAACCTGGAGAGCATCAGGATCACCACTGCGGGGACCATTCCGAACACGAATGCGTTGATGACCACTCCAAGGTCTCCCGGGATGATGAAGATCCCCAAGGTTATCGCGATGGTGGCACCGAATGCGGCACCGGATGATATTCCGGTGGTATACGGGTCGGCAAGGGGATTCTTCAACATGCTCTGCATGGCGGCACCCGTGATCGCCAATCCGACACCCACGACGATGGCCGCCAGGATACGGGGAAGACGCTGATTCCACACGACGGAGTCAGTGATGGGGTCGTCACACCAGCCCAGAGTACCTCCCGTGATCGCACCATAGATGTGGTCTATCAGTGCCGCATACACCTCCCTCAGGGAGACGGAATAGCTTCCGACGCCAAGGTCGATCCCAGCCAACAGGATGAAGAGTCCCAGGAACCCCAGAAGGAAAAGGAAACGGGTGTACTTGTACGCCCTGTAGTCTGTGATGACCTTCGCCGTGTCCGATCCACCATCACCATGATCGTGGATGTGACTCAGCACAGTACCCTTGATCTCCAGACGGGACCTTATCGACTGTAATATCTGCCTGCTGGTTGCCATGTTATGTGTCCTGATGCTCAATCCGTCAATGAGGCGGTGACGGTACCGCTCTGGGTTTCTATCGTGACCTTCTCCACGGTGCACATGTCACCTATGAGATATGTGTAATAGGCACCGCCGTATGATGCAGACCATACCGACAGTTCCCGTTCCCCGTACATCTCCATTCCCTCGAACGTGAATATGGATGCGTCCGGGGTGTCGTCCGTCAGGAAGATGATGCCGAAGGACATGTCCCTCTCATCCCCGGATGCGGATCCCATCATGAGGCTGAAACTGTATGTGCGATACGAATCGGATTCCGGAGTGTATTCGGAGGTTCCTGTACCACTGTAGGTCACACCGTCGATAACGGCATCCACCTCGTAATCATGGACTACGTCATACGGATCGTCATCACCGATGGCGGTCATCACCAGGAACACGGACAGGGCTCCGACCACAAGTATCACCACGAATACCGCCACGAACGCCCTGTCATCGATCTCCACACTGTCACCTGCTGATGTAAAGGGGCCTGAGCCCCCGTTCGGAACCGTCAGACACTGTCAACACGGTTCATGATATTCTTGTCACTGTCCTCTCCCGCATACAGGAGGTTCATGCAGTCGAAGCACCACTCATACGGCCTTCCATCGTCATCATATGCGGTGGATTCACCGTCTCCATCGATATCGTAGATGCCGATCCACTGACAGTACTCATCGACCTTCTGTTTCAGATAATCTATACTGAAATCGGACACCTTGTCGCTGTAGAAGTAGTATCCGAGGATCAACTGTCCGAGAGGTTCGGATGCTCCGGAGAGGAACGAGTATCCGGTGATGAAGAAATCGGCACCGTTCTCTCCCCCGAGTGCGGGACCTATGGAGGTCATCCACTTATCGTAAGCACTCTTCATACCCTCGTAACTGGCCTGGTCCACTCCGGCGGAACCCTGTGCGTTGTTATCCTCGATCTGGAACGGTGTACCGACGAGTCCGACGAGGATGTCCAATCCGTAATTCTTGACGAGCTGGGAGACGACTTCGTTGTCGATCGCGTTTCCATGTCCTCCGGTGGCCGCACCGTGCATGTACTCCTTGGTCACATCGCCGATCCCCAACTTGATCGAATTGTTGTACTCCCCGGTGTAGGTTCCGAGGATCTGAAGGGGGTCGGTGTAGGCGTAGACTGTTGAGACATTGGGGCGCTGACTCTCAGGTACCTTGGAGACGGCCTGCCTCACGTGTTCCTCGATGTCGTCATACCATTCCTTGAAATCATACGCCCTCTGCATCTCGCTTACTCCGTCGCTGTCATCCACATCGAGTATGTAGGCGAGTGTGAGGAGTCCGGGCATGGTTCCGCCATACTCCCACGTGGGCAGACGGAGGACCTGCACACCTGTCCCTGCGAGGGAGGATTCCAT
>JAEDJU010000026.1 GCA_016296195.1 Candidatus Methanomethylophilaceae archaeon
GAGGCCGACACTCGGGTTCGAATCCCGACTAGAGCACCACTTTCCTTTTCTCAGATCCCTAGCAGTTTCTTTCTGTAGGCATCGCTCTTCTCGGAGATCTCATCGACGTTCTTCCTGTCGACGATGTAGACCTCGGGCAACTTGCGGGGGTTCTCCTTCAGCATCGCCTGCATGAGGTTCACATCATGGACATCGGCGTTCTTCAGGTACTTGCGCTCCCAGTTGGAGGCGAGGTCGAGGACAGCCTGCAGTCCCTTGTCGTAGAACTCGGCTGCGAAGACCGCTCCGACGGTTGATTCCTTTGAGAGTATGGCGATGTTGCATCCCCTCACGGCGTATTCCGAACCGTTGAACGCGACCGCCATCCCTCCGCTGTCCCTGACGAGGTCCATGGCCTGGTAGTCGGACTGCTCCCCTCCGATGTAGAATGTGGAATCGAGGTCGATGCTGGTCTGCCTCCTGATGTCCAGGAGCTGGTACGCCTTCTTGTGGGCGGTGACGATGGTCAGGGATTCCATCAGGTTCATGGCGCTCAGCTGGGGGATCCTCTCCTGCAGGATGTCGTCCAGTGTCCTGATGATCTTTATGTCATCGGCGTGGACCTCCATGGGCACGTTGAGCTTGTACTCCACCTTGGGTATCCTCAGGGATGCGACCTCCTGGGCCATTTCCCTGATCTTGCGGGATTCCGCCCTTCCGAAGTCCGCCTGGTCCATCTCCGCCTTGCTGCAGAACGTCTCGCAGAGCGGGGCGTCCAGGGATTCCATGACCTCCATCATGGTGTGCTCGTACATCGAGCTTGTGATGAACGTGGGGAGGATCTTGGAGATGTAGTTCATGGTCCTGGCCGCGTTGGGCATGAGTTCCATGGTCTCCTTGCTGTACTGGTGCATGAGGTGGTCCGTCGCACCGAAGGCCTTCAGGAACGGGATCGCCCACTTTATACAGCTGGCCCCCGTGGCCTCCTCCCTTCCGAGGACGTATGCGGTGAGTTCGTCATATCTGCGGAGCACATCGTAGAAGTGGCCCCCGTTGCGGATGAAGCGGTCGCAGAGATCGCGTACGGCATCGTTCTTCGTTATGAATCCCCTGCAGTTGCACACGAAGGTCTTGTCCGGGAATAATCCCAGTTCCGCGGCAGGATCGAACTCTCCGCTCATGTTCCTCACTCCAGGGAGTTGTCGACCTGTTCGGAGAGGTCGTAGGGCCCGTCTAGCTGTTCCCCGTTGGCGAACAGGTGTTTGTCCTTCATGCACACGCGACCGTCGGCGAATTCCCTGATGGTGGCGACTATGAGGGGAAGCTCGCGTTTCGCTCCATCCTCCCTGATCCTCTTGAAGAGGGGTTCTTCCTGACCCTCCTCCTTCTTGATCTGGTCGAGTGTCCTGGACTCCAGTTTCTTCTCCATGTCCGCCCAGAGTCCGTCGTAGTCTCCTCCGCGTATGGGGAATCCGCAGTAGGTGAGTGCTGCTCCGCGGTCCCATTCCTCTGTGCAGATGTGCATCATGACGCCCTGTCTGTCGGCCTTCTCGGAGATGAGCTGCCAGATAACTTCCTGCCAGGTTCCCTTGGGACCGTCGGGGAGTGCGGGGTGAAGGTTCAGCATATCGTACTGTCTGCAGGTCTCGTCATCCATCCACAGCATGTATCCTGCGAGTATGCCGAGATCGAAATCGTAGACACCCGTCTTCTCCCTGAGGAGCTTTCCGTACTCGTTCCTCCATTCGACCTGGTCCTTTTCCCAGAGGTCCGGTCTGAACTTCTTCCAGGATGCGGTGACCAGTGGGATGCCGTAGCCTTCCACCATGTCGAAGAACATCTTCCTCTGCTCCCTCTTTGGGTTGTCCTCCTCGTCGTTGTCCCAGTTGCAGAAAACGAAGGCTATCTCGATATCGAGGTTGCCCTTTTCCTTCTGGTCCATGACGGCTTTCAAGAGATTGCGGGATCCGGGACCCCTTCCTGTGGAGAACCAACCTAGTCTGAGCATCGGACCGACTGATGGTTTGTCGGTATTAAGCAGTTATCCGATTGGGGGCGGAGATACCGTCCTCCATGCCGTCCGACGATGGATGGAAACATGCGTCGGCACATCGGTGTGGACTATGACGTTGCGTGTCCGGATTTCGGGGATTCCCGGAGACGGTGAATCCCCATTATAATATGCGTATAGGAATCGTTCAAACATCGAAGATGACGGTGACCGACGGCTCCTCCCTGTCCACGTTCATCATGTGATATGTGACCGCCTTCACCTCGGATCTCACCCTGTGTCTGGAACGGTCCAGGGTCTCCCCCTTCGCGTGACATACGACATCGTCCCCGTCGAAGGACACCTCGAACTCCTTCAGAATGAGGTTGTCGCAATCCTCGATGAAGAGCATCTCCGCCAGGAACGAGTAGAGACGGTCCTCCTCGTCTATCCCCGTCACCCTGATGTCCGTCTCCTCGGAGGTACCTATTCCGGAGAGGTCCACGGTCTGATCGAAAAGTGCGTAGGCCGCGTTGGCGAAGCATTCCTCCAAGGTGGAACCGAATGCCTTCACCATCATGTCGGCGGTGTGGTCGATGAGGATATATCTCTCCATGCTCCCCCGAACCCTCGGAGATGTTTTAGGATTTCTCCCATTTATCCCATGGAAATAGTATGATATGTAGTAATATAAGAATAATTTTGGGGTATTTTTGGTCGATTAATGCTTAAAATAATTCTTATTGGAATATTTATATCAGTAGGATTCAAATATGAACGAATTATACGATTATACAGAACAAAATCGGAGTGATTCCAAATGACATCCAATAACGTCCCCAAGGGACCCAACAACAAGAAAGCACAGAACTTTGAGACTCTCCAGCTCCACGTGGGACAGGAGACCGCAGACCCCACCACCGACTCCAGGGCAGTCCCCATCTACCTGACCACCTCCTATGTCTTCCACAACGCCCAGCATGCAGCCGACAGGTTCGGACTCAGGGACGCCGGAAACATCTACGGACGTCTGACCAACACAACCCAGGATGTCTTCGAGAAACGTGTGGCAGCACTCGAGGGAGGAACCGCCGCACTCGCACTGGCATCTGGTGCCGCAGCCATCACATACGCGATCCTCAACATCACCAAGGCCGGGGACAACATCGTCTCCTCCAAGACCATCTACGGTGGAACCTACAACTTGTTCGAGCACACCCTCAGGTCCTATGGAATCGACACCACCTTCGTCGACCCCGCAGACTTCGATGCCATCGAGGCAGCCATCGATGACAAGACCAAAGCACTGTTCGTCGAGACCCTCGGAAACCCCAACTCCAACGTGGCCAACTTCGAGAAACTCTCCGAGATCGCACACAACCACGGAATCCCGCTGATTGTCGACAACACCTTCGCCTCCCCCTACCTCTTCAGGCCCCTGGAGCACGGAGCCGATGTCGTCGTCGAGTCCGCCACCAAGTTCATCGGAGGACATGGAACCGTCCTCGGAGGAGTCATCGTCGAGGGAGACCAGTTCGACTGGGGCAACGGAAAGTTCCCCGGACTGTCCGAGCCCGACCCAAGCTACCACGGAATCAGCTTCTATCAGGCACTCGGCCACACAGCCTTCGTGACCAGGATCAGAGCCATTCTCCTCCGTGACACCGGAGCGGCAATCTCACCCGTCTCCGCGTTCGTCCTCCTCCAGGGACTCGAGACCCTGTCCCTCAGGATCGACAGGCACATTGAGAACACCCTCAAGGTCATCGATTACCTTAAGAAGAACCCCAAGGTG
Source organism: Candidatus Methanomethylophilaceae archaeon (assembly GCA_016296195.1). Lineage (GTDB taxonomy): Archaea > Thermoplasmatota > Thermoplasmata > Methanomassiliicoccales > Methanomethylophilaceae > Methanoprimaticola. The sequence continues at coordinate 3,765 of JAEDJU010000026.1, forward strand.
AAGAGTGTCAGCCACCCCTCACTGCCCGACCACCCCACCCACGACCTGTACGAGAAGTACTTCCCCAACGGAGCGGGATCCATCTTCACCTTCGAGGTCGATGGAGATGAGGAGAAGACCAAGAAGTTCATCGACAGCCTCGAGCTCTTCTCCCTGCTGGCTAACGTCGCGGACGTCAAATCCCTGGTGATCCACCCCGCATCCACCACCCACTCCCAGCTCACCCAGGAGGAGCTCCTGGACCAGGGAATCACCCCGTCTACCATCAGGCTCTCCATCGGAACCGAGCACATCGACGACATCATCGCAGACCTCCAGCAGGCCTTCGACAAGATCTGATGTCCTGTTTCTAAGGGGATCAGCCGCCCCGGGCAATGAACCGGGACGGTCAATCCCTACCACTTTAGTAGGATTTATATAATAAGTCGATGATTCAAAACCTAGTAAATTACTAGGAATACTAGGAATGATAAGATGACCGATAAGAAGACGATCTACATGGACAACGCATCCACGACCAGGGTACGCAAGGAGGTTCTGGATGCCATGCTCCCGTTCTTCAGGGAGGATTATGGAAACCCCGACAGCATCCATGCGATGGGCAGGCCCGGAAGGGACGCCGTCAAGGTTGCAAGGGCTCACATTGCGGACCTGATCGGAGCGAAGCCCGAGGAGATCTACTTCACATCGGGAGGTTCCGAGGCCGACAACTGGGCCATCAAGTCCGCCGTCTTCGGACCCCATGCCAAAGGGAAACATGTCATCGTCTCCAGCATCGAGCACCACGCCATCATCAACATGTGCGAGTACCTGGAGAAGGTCGGAATCGAGGTCACCTATCTCCCCGTCGATAAGTATGGTATCGTCTCCCCCGAGACCGTGGAGGCCGCCATCCGTCCCGACACTGCGATCATCTCCGTCATGACCGCCAACAACGAGATCGGAACCATCGAGCCCATCCGCGAGATCGGAGCCGTCGCCAGGAAGCACAATGTCCTGTTCCACACGGATGCGGTCCAGGCCTACGGTCAGATCGACATCGATGTGACCAGGGACAACATCGACCTCCTGAGCACCAGTGCACACAAGCTCGGTGGACCCAAGGGAATCGGTTTCCTGTACATCAGGAACGGCGTCAAGCTCGATCCCCTCATCCACGGAGGTGAGCAGGAGCGCGGTATCCGTGGAGGTACCACCAATGTGCCCGGAGCCGTCGGATTCGGAAAGGCCGCGGAGCTGGCCAAACTCGACATGAAGGAGCGCGCTGACAAGGAGATCGCACTCAGGGACCACCTCATCAACAGGGTCCTCACCGAGATCCCCTACTCCAGCCTCAACGGTCACCCGACCCAGAGGCTCCCCGGAAACGCCAACCTCAGGTTCGCGTTCATCGAGGGAGAGAGTCTCCTCATGAGCATGAACATGGCAGGCATCTGCGTCTCTACCGGTTCAGCATGTGCATCCGGTTCCCTGGATCCCTCCCACGTCCTTCTGGCCATCGGACTGAAGCACGAGGAGGCCCACGGTTCACTCAGGTTCACCGTCTCCGCCGAGACCACCCTGGAGGATGTCGATTACACCGTCGACACACTCAAATCCGTGGTCGAGAGGCTCAGGAGCATGTCACCGCTCTACGAGGATTTCGTCAAGGAGCAGAAGAAGAAACAGGAGGCCTGACAATGTACGATGGAGTTTACAGCGACAAGGTAATCGACCACTTCACCAACCCCCGCAACGTCGGTGAGATTGAGAACCCGGACGGTGTCGGAACCGTTGGTAATGCGAAGTGCGGAGACATCATGAGGATCTACCTGGACATCGACCCCGAGACAAAGGTGATCCGTGACTGCAAATTCAAGACCTTCGGCTGTGGCGCAGCTGTCGCATCGAGCAGCATGGCCACCGAGATGGTCAAAGGTAAAACGATTTACGAGGCCTTGGAAGTCACCAACAAGGCTGTGATGGAGGCCCTCGACGGGCTTCCCCAGGTGAAGATCCACTGCTCCCTCCTCGCGGAGGAAGCGATCCACGCCGCCCTGTGGGACTACGCGGAGAAGAACAACATCAAGATCGAGGGTCTCAGAAAGCCCAAGAAGGATGTCCACGACGAAGAGTGATTGAAATGACAGTGTATAAGAGTGTGACTGAGCTCGTGGGGCACACGCCTCTGCTGGAGCTCACAAAGTTGGAGAAGGAGAACGGACTGAAGGCCAAAGTTGTAGTGAAACTGGAGCTCTTCAACCCCGCAGGATCCGTCAAGGACAGGATCGCCAAGGGTATGATCGAGGCCGCTGAGAAGGAGGGACTGCTGAAGCCCAACTCCGTCATTATCGAGCCCACATCCGGTAACACCGGAATCGGACTGGCATCCATCGCTGCCGCGAAGGGATACAGGATCATCCTGACCATGCCCGAGACCATGAGTGTCGAGCGCAGGAACATCCTGAAGGCATACGGTGCGGAGCTCGTCCTCACCGAGGGTGCCAAGGGAATGAAGGGGGCCATCGCCAAGGCCGACGAGCTCGCAGCGGAGATCCCCGACAGCTTCCAGCCCGGACAGTTCATCAACAAGGTCAACCCCATCGTCCACAGGTCCTCCACCGGACCCGAGATCTGGGAGGATTCCGATGGAAACGTCGACATCTTCGTCGCAGGTGTCGGAACAGGCGGAACCGTCACCGGAACCGGACAGTTCCTCAAATCCATGAACCCCAACATCAAGGTCGTCGCCGTCGAGCCTGACGGTTCCCCTGTCCTGTCCGAGGGACACGCGGGACCCCACAAGATCCAGGGAATCGGAGCAGGATTCGTCCCCGATGTGCTGGACACTCAGGTCTACGACGAGGTTATCCGTGTGAAGGACGAGGATGCCTTCGAGACCGGAAGGGCCGTCGCAAAGAAAGAGGGAGTCCTCGTGGGAATCTCCTCCGGAGCAGCTGTATGGGCAGCCATCCAGCTCGCGAAGAGGCCCGAGAACGAGGGCAAGACCATCGTCGCCCTCCTTGCCGACACCGGTGAGAGGTACCTCTCATCCGCGATGTTCAACTACTAAACCCAAAAACCGGGTCTCCGGACCCGGTCACACACCTCAGACTCACCTTCCGGGGTGGTGTCCATTCGCCACTCCGGATATATTGTTCTCAAAGAAATCCGATGTTTATCGAGGATTCACCCGTCTCCAGTCCATACAATCTATCGGGGATCAGATACTGTAGTCGAGGCCATCGATGGTGATGATCTTCCTCTTGGTGTTCTCATCGATCAGGTCCTGTAGGGTGGTGTTGTCCACCACACCGAGTATGGCCTTGTTGAGCTCATCCCAGAGAGGGTATGTCATGCACTCCGATGTCCTGTCGCAGGAGGAGTTGGCCTCCGTGCAGGGTGTTAGGTAGAACTGACCCTCGGTCACCCTGAGGATATCCCCGACGGTGATGTCTGAGGGTTTCCCGACCAGATAGTAGCCGCCCTGTGCACCGCGTACGCTCCTGAGGAATCCTCCCCTTGTGAGTATGGAACCTATCTGCTCCATGTACTTCACGGAGATGCCCTGTCTTTGGGACACGTCCCTGAAGCTCACGGGATCCTCCCCGCCGTTCACGGCGATATCTAACATGATGCGGAGGGCGTACCTTCCTCTGGTGGATATCTTCATTGCAAAAGGATATCATAGTAATACTATATGATATCTGGGTTTTGAGATTACATATGAAAACCGCGTTGACATCCCCATGGATGAGAAGGTCTTCTCGGATGCGGCGGATTTCGCCAGGGACATCTTCGCAGATGACAGCAGCGGTCATGATTTCTACCATACCATGAGGGTTCACGATCTGGCCCGGACCATCTGCTCGAAGGAGGGCGGCGACATGGATATCGTCCGTCTGGCTTCTCTGCTCCACGATGTGGATGACAGGAAGTTGTTCGGTGATAACGGTTACGCCAACGCCAGGCGCTTCATGGATTCGGAGTCCATCGATCCCGTCATCCAGGATGTCGTTTGCCACATAATCTCGCAGATATCCTTCAAGGGCGAGGATACGGTGATACCCGACACATTGGAGGGTCGTATCGTCCAGGATGCCGACAGGATGGATGCCATAGGGGCCATCGGGATCGCGAGGACGTTCGCGTACGGTGGCAGCAGGGGACGTCAGATGCATGTTCCCGGGGAGATGCACAGGGAGGGCATGTCCGAAGTGGAGTACTTCGCCAATCAGGGTACGAGCATCAACCACTTCCATGAGAAGCTCCTGAAGTTGAGGGATCTGATGAACACCCCCACCGCCAGGGAGATGGCGGAGCATCGTCATGCATACATGGTCGGATTCCTGGAAGAGTTCATGTCCGAATGGGATGGCCGTCTGTGATGCAATATAAAAATCATTACGAATTCCGTTGTGAAATGATTTTTATTCGTAACAGAATCACGATATTCGGACGATAAACGATGTGGAAAATGTCAGGATTCCACAAATCCTTAATATGTGAATCCGGGTAGGCCGAATCATGCGCATAACGATCGTGGGCTGCGGATCCATAGGGTCCAAGCTGGCAATGGCCGCCGATGAGATGGCGGACGTCAAGAGGATCTACCTGACCGATGTGGAGATGTCGCTCGCAGAGGAGCTGGCGACCAAGTTGAAAAAGGCAATCGTAGTCGAGGATGTGGAGGAGGAGCTCTACCACTGCGACCTGGTGGTCGAGGCAGCATCCCAGGATGCAGCACGTCAGATCCTCCCCAAGGTCGTCGCCAGGGGAGTCGATGTCATGACCATGTCCGTCGGAGCCCTCGTGGACGATGAGTTCAGGGATGCCGTCTTCACCAAGGCCAAGGAGTGCGAGTCCCGTATCTTCATCCCCTCCGGAGCAGTCTGCGGTACGGATGGACTCAGGTCCTCCGCCGTCGGTGAGTTGGAGGCCGTCGAGCTGATCACAACCAAGGGGCCGAAGAGCCTCGCCGGAGCCAACTACATCACCGAGCACAACATCGATGTCGACTCCATCAAGGAGCCCACCGTCATCTTCAGCGGACCTGCCAGGGAGGCCGTCAAGGAGTTCCCCAAGAACGTCAACGTGGCCGCCACCGTCAGTCTCCTGGGTGTCGGATTCGACAAGACCAAGGTAACCATCGTGGTCGATCCAGATACCCACAGCAACTCCCACGAGCTCAGGATCAAGGGAGAGTTCGGAGAGATGACCTGTCACACCTACAACGTCCCATCACCCGACAATCCCCGTACATCATACCTCGCCGCCATGTCCGCGATCTCCGCCCTCAAGAGGATCGTCAGGAACGAGTGGATCGGTATCTGATAAACATCACAACATCGCCGGGTGTTTCCCGGCAATCCTTTATCACTTCCTTATAGGATTGCCACTCATGCCTGAAACGAGGGCCGAGAGGCTCATTTCCAATGCAGAGGACATGGATGCCATAGTCATCGTGAACGACGGCGAACCCTTCCTCGATTCCACATTCTGGTATCTGACCGAGCAGAACTCGGGTGTCTTCGAAGGTTCATTCGCAATCGTCGGGAAGGACGGTTCACTGGATGTCATCGTGAGCATACTCGAGGAGGAGGCCGCCAATGCCGGGAAGGGTGAGGTGCATGTGTACCACAACCGCGAGGAGCGTGACAACTTCCTGAAGGATGCCCTGAAGGGTTGTTCGAAGGTCGGTTTCAACACCCATTCCGCCACCTACGCAGGTGTCCAATATGTGAAGAAGACCGTTGAGGGCATAGAGGCCGTCGATGCTGGAAAGGCGATCGGTGCCACCGTCTCCATCAAGGATGCCAAGGAGATCGAGGCGACCAAGAGGGCATGCGCCATTTCATCCCAGGTCGCGGGAGAGATCCCCGACATGCTGTCCGAGGGTGTCTCCGAGAAGGAGGTCGCCTCCAGGATGGACAACAGGATGCGTGAGCTCGGAGGCACCGGCAATGCGTTCGACACCATCGCCGCATTCGGAGCATACTCGTCGGAACCCCACCACATGCCCTGTGATTACAGACTGAGGAAGGGGGACACAGCCCTTTTCGACTTCGGTACCAAGTATGACCGTTACTGCTCGGACATGACCCGCACGGTCTTCCTCGGCAAGCCCCCGGAGATCCTGGAGAGGGCGTATGAGGTCGTCCGCGAGGCACAGCTCGCAGGGATCGCCGAATACCACGACGGTGCCAAGGCCAACGCCGCAGATCTGGCCGCCAGGAAGATCATCGACGAGTCCGAGTTCAAGGGCAAGTTCATCCATTCATTCGGTCACGGTATCGGGATGGAGGTCCACCAGGACATCTCCGTATCCCCCAGGTCAGAGCAGATCCTCCGTGCCGGAAACGTCGTCTCCGCCGAACCCGGAATCTACATCCCAGGGGTCGGAGGCATAAGGATCGAGGACACATGCCTCATCACCGAGAACGGATGTGAGATCCTCACATCCTTCGATCACTCCTTCACGGTGATCTGATGCAGGCGGTCGTCATGCAGGCCGACCAGATCCAGGACCATCTGTCCTCCGCTGTGGACAGGATGCAGGAGCTGGGTGCGGAGTTCTCGGATGCCAAATCACAGACCATCAGGGTCACCGGTGTCAGCTCCCTCAACGGGAACCTTCGTCAACTGGTCCAGAAGGGAACGGGCGGAGTGTGCCTGAGGGCATGGATAGGCGGAAGATGGGGTTACGGGACCGTCACCTCATTCGACAGGAAGGACATAATGGCCGCAGCCGAGTCCGCCGTTAGGAACGCATCCGGAGAGAGGAAATCGGAGCTCAGGCTGGAGCCCGCATCCGTGAGGAAGCATCTGAAGGCCGACGTCCGGATACATCCCGATTCCATAGATCTCTCGGAGAAGATCGACACCGTCCTGGAGCTGGACAAGGCACAGGCGATCGATGACAGGATCATCAACCGCATGGGTTCCTACTCCGAGGAGATCAAGGACAACTGCCTGGTGAACTCCGTCGGTTCGGACATCAGCTGGCAGGAGGTCCGTACACTGTGCAGGGCCATGTCCGTTGCCGCTGACGGTCAGAGGATGGAACGTTATTACGACGGTCCGGACAGCACCCTCGGTTACGAGGTCGTGAAGGATGCCGACATAGAGGAGATAGGCAGGGTCACCGCCAAGGAGGCCATCGCCACATTGTCAGCCGACAGGGCACCTTCTGGGAACCTTACCGTGATATCCGATCCGATGGTGTCCGGACTTCTCGCACACGAGGCGATGGGACACGCCTCCGAGGGTGACGAGATCACCAAGAGGAGGTCCTTCCTCACCGATGCCGTCGGAAGGAAGGTGGCCTCGGACATAATCTCCATGTACGACAACGGGACGGTCCACGGTGCACACGGGTCCATCCCATTTGACGATGAGGGAACCCCCTCTTCATGCACACAGATCATCGATCATGGCGTCTACACCGGATACATGCACAGCCTCGAGACCGCATCACAGTTGGGTTGCAGACCCACCGGGAACGGAAGGGCGGAGTGCTACGGGAAGAGGACATGGGTCAGGATGACCAACACATACTTCGGTCCCGGTGAATGGGACAGGGATGAGCTCATCGCCGATACCAAGGATGGTATCCTCTGTGACAAGATGGTGAACGGTATGGAGGACCCTGTCGGAGGATGTTTCGAGGCCAAGTGCCTCAGGGGATTCCTCATCAGGAACGGGGAGATCGTGAAGACACTCCAGTCCTTCACACTCACGGGTAAGTCCGTCGACATCCTCTGTTCCGCTGATGCCCTCACCAAGGAGGTTATCCTCGACGGAGGCATGTGTGGAAAGGGCATCGAGGATTGGGTCAGGGTATCATCCGGAGGTCCCTACATGCGTGCAAGGATGATCGTGGGGGGAGGACAGTGATACACTCCATCGCAGACAGGGCCATGCAGTCCCTGTCCGGATACCAGCAGGCGGAGGTGTACGCCTCCGAGGCGGTGGTCCACACCGTCTACATCGACGATTCCAAGATAAGCAACATCGAGACCAAGGTCGACCGCGGTATGATGGCCCGCATGGCGGATGGCGGCAGGCAGGGAAAGGCATCCGTCTCTCTGAACAGGGAGTCCTCCGTGGACGAGTGCCTCAGGATGGCGGAATCCGTCCTCAGGTACTCTCCTGAGAATCCCGAGTTCAAGGGATACGCCATGCCCGGACAGGCTAAGATCCATGCCCCCGATGTGTGGGATCCGAAGGTCGAGAACATCACCCCCGAGGATCTCAGGGAGGTCGCCAAGGTCCTCATCGAGAACTGCAGGGTCAACATCCCCCGTGCGCAGATCCGCGTCTCCACCAACATCGGATGCACCATGAACAGCAACGGTGTCGATGTCTCCCACAGGAGCACCCTGGTCTACGGGCACTTCACATCCATGGCCGTCAGGGACCATCCCGGAGAGGGGATGGAGACGTTCCACGGAACCCATTTCGATCTCGATCCCGTCGCCATAGCCAACGCCCTCTCCGACAAGGCGGAGGCCGCCGCTGTATGCAGGGAGTTCAAGGGAAGCAGAAAGATGTCCATGATCCTCCCTCCCAGCGAACTCGGGGACATGATGATGTCCGCCGTCGGTTCCGCCATCCATGGGGAGAACGTCAAGTACGGAAGGAGTCTCTGGAAGGATTCCCTCGGAAAGGAGGTGGCATCCAAATGCCTCAACATAACGGATGATCCCACGGTCAGAGCTCCTCTGTCCTGTGTGTTCGATGATGAGGGTACACCAACCGAGAGGCGTCCCATAATCGAGGGCGGGGTTCTCAGGTCGTTCATCAGGGATTCGTTCTGTGGGGACAGCACCGGTAATGGAATGCGCAGGTCCAGTGTCGAGGCCCAGGGTGCATACGAGCGCACACCCACGATCAAACCTTTGAACCTCACCGTTTCACCCGGCTCCCTCTCCAGGGATGATATAATATCACAGACGGACAACGGTATCCTTGTGGAGAAGTTCGCTTGGCCGGAGGCAGATGAGCTCACCGGAAGGTTCGGACTGAACGTCAGGTGCGGTTACATCATCAGGAAGGGTGAGATTGTGGAGACCATCAACAACGCTCTCCTGATGGGTAACATGGTCGATGCCGTGGCCAACATAGAGGCCATCGGAAACGATCCCAAGCAGATGGGCGTCATCAGCGTTCCGACCATGAGTTTCTCCGATACGGAACTCGTCGGAAACTGATGGAAAACGTTTTCCGGGGGGGGGGACGATCCCCCATGCCCCATCAGCTCCTGCTGATGGGGAACTGTATCTCTGTCAGATACTCGTCCTCGGACTCCTTGTTCCAGCATCCGTCGATGTAGCATTCCCTGGGCCTGTCGATGAGCTCCATCCCGTTTTCCGACATCCACTTCATGATGGCAGCGTAGGCCTCTCCGAGTCTGTCATAGGGTCCGACGTGTCTCACACATGCCGCGAGGACATCATCGAACTCACGGAACCCGATCTCCCCACACTCGTGTCCGAGGCTCTTCACAGACTGGTAGTAGGTGAGTCCTATGTCGCTCTCCCTGTACTCCAGGTCATCGTACGTCACGAAGCAGTATCCGTCCTCGGTGCATTCTACATCGGGGTTGGATTCCCTGCACATCTCTGCGAATCCGAACACGAAACCCGTCATGTCCGAGTACCTCTCTATCCTCCCGTGTCTGTATGCGGCCTTGAATCCGGGGATCGTCCTGACCTCCACGTTGTATTCCATTCCGTTTCCTCCTT
>JAEDJU010000205.1 GCA_016296195.1 Candidatus Methanomethylophilaceae archaeon
ACTGATCATCATCCTCGGACTATACAGCACCGTACGTCTCAAGGGATTGCAGTTCACTCAGATCCGTGAGATGTGCAGGGTGACGTTCTCCAAGAAGAGCGTCGGTGACAAAGGCACCCTTTCACCGTTCAGGGTCTTCTGCATGAGCATGGCCAACCGTATCGGTGTCGGAAATATCACCGGCCCCGTTCTGGCGATAATCATCGGAGGTCCCGGTGCCATATTCTGGATGTGGATCTTCGCTTTGATAGGTGCGGCCACCAGTTTCCTCGAGTCCACCGTGGGACAGCTGTACAAGGTGCGTACCTCCAACGGCGAGTTCCACGGAGGTCCCGCCTACAATGTGTCTAACGGACTGGGGCTGAGGAGGTTGTCCATCATCGTGGCCTTCATCATGGTCCTGATGTACATCGTGGGATTCGTGTCCATGGAGGTCAGCAGCATGACGGAGGCCATGGATGTGGCCTTCGGATTCGACGGCGGAAAACTGATCTTCGCGATCATATTCACGTTATTGACCGCGTTCATAATCGTCGGCGGTGTCAGGAGGGTCTCCGATCTCGCGGTCATGATAGTTCCCGCCATGGCCATGATCTGGTTGATCATATGCGTCATCGCGGTGGTCGCGAACTATTCGGGCATCGCGGATGCGTTCGTCTCCATCTTCGTGAATGCGTTCTCGATCCCGTCCACCGTTGGCGGAGGGGTGGGTGCCATGCTCATAATCGGTATGAAGAGGGGGATCCTGTCCAACGAGGCGGGTATCGGTACCATCCCGAACATCTCATCCATGGCGGAGGTACGCCATCCCGCCGCACAGGGGCTCTCCCAGTCCCTGGGTGTCCTGATGGACACGGTCGTCTGCACACTGACGGCTTTGGTGGTGCTGACCTGTCTCGGTCACGGGGAGATCGTGGACCTCGGATTGGAATCCGTCCCGCTCCTGCAGTTCGTCCTGACCGACACCTTCGGATCGGCCGCATCGTACATCGTGGCGATATTCTTGTTCGTGTTCGCGTTCACCAGCCTGATGACAGACTACATCATCGGTGAGAACAACATCCTCCACTTCGGTGAGAAGAGGTGGCTGATCATGGGATTGAACATCCTGATCCTCGTAGTGGTGTTCCTTTCCAGTTTCTATTCCTCGGATGCGCTGTTCATCGTCGTGGATCTGATGATGGTCCTGTGCGGTCTGGTCAACGTCTTCGTCATCTTCAAACTCGGAGGACGTGCGGTCGAGGTATACCGCGACTATCGCAGGCAGAGGGAGGAAGGCGTCGAGGAGCCCGAGTTCCACAAGGGTTCCCTTTCGGATACCACCGGAATCACCGTCTGGGACGAGTGAGCAACATCTTACGACGGGTGAACCCCGTCGGCAAACCCGATTTTTATACAATCACCGCATCACCCGTATATGGAGGCCGTTACCTTTGACATATTCCAGTCCGCCGCCGTAGCGGCAGTGATACTGGTCGTCGGATTGTATCTGGTGAAGAGGTCGGAGACTCTTCGCCGGTTCTGCATACCCGCCGCTGTTGTCGGAGGTCTCCTTTTCGCGGTGTTGTCCCTCATCTTGTATTCTTCGGATGTGGTCGAGTTCCATTTCGATGAGACCCTGAAGAACGTTTTCATGATGGCCTTCTTCTGTTCGGTGGGATTCATGGCGTCCGCAAGGATGCTGAAGGCCGGCGGGCGCATGGTGGTCATTCTCCTCCTGCTGCTGACGGTTCTGATCGTCCTGCAGGATGTGATCGGCACTGTCATGGCCGGGGCGTTCGGATTGGATCCCATGCTGGGGTTGTGTCTCGGGTCCGTGTCCCTGATAGGTGGTCATGGTACCGCAGCCGCATACGGGACCATGTTCGTGGAGGATTACGGTGTGGTCGGAGCTGACACCGTCGCCATCGCCGCGGCCACCTTCGGTCTCGCGTTCAGCAGTCTCATCGGAGGACCTCTTGCGGGAAGGCTCGTCAAACGCAACTCCCTTGTCCCCGAGGAATCGGAGATGGAACTGGTCTCCGAGGAGGAGGCGGATGTCAGGATCACCGACAACGGGTTCCTGCGTGCTCTGATACTCATCGTGATATGCGTTGGATTCGGGACGTACATCGTTTCTGCATTGTCGGATCTGGGAATCAACCTGCCCACGTATCTGGGGGCGATGCTCCTGGCCATGCTCATCCGCAACATCTGCGATGTCAAGGGGGTGGAGCTGCCGTTGAGGGAGATCAGCACCCTGGGGACAATCAGCCTCTCCATGTTCCTGGTCATGGCGTTGATGGTGATGAAGCTCTGGCAGATCGCAGATATGGCGCTTCCGATGGTGGTGACCCTGGTCATCCAGACTGTCATGGTTGCCCTGTTCGCGTATTTCGTCATTTTCCGTGCCACTGGTCGCAACTATGATTCTGCGGCATACACGACGGCTGTGTGTGGTTTCGGATTGGGGGCGACGCCCAACGCGATGGCCAACATGCAGGCCATGTTCAAGAGGTTCGGGGAGTCACCGGTGGCGTACTTCATCGTCCCCATAGTGGGGAGCGTGTTCATCGACCTGATCAACTCTGGGGTTCTGACAGTTTTCATGAACCTTCTCTGATTATCCATGCGGGATCGTCTGTCCGTTCATGACCGACTGTTTTAACTGTGCATCCTGCGATTT
>JAEDJU010000206.1 GCA_016296195.1 Candidatus Methanomethylophilaceae archaeon
ACCGGCCACGGTGAACTCAAGAACATCTCCAAGGTGAACCTGAAATCGGACAAGGTGGATGCCTGCAAGCTCGCATACCTGTGCAAGGACATCTGGTCTGGACGTCTCTTCATCAGGCGCACCCACATCTCCGGCCAGGAGAACATGAAGTTGAAGGCACTCGTGAGGATGAACAACGAGTGCTCCAAGATCGTCGAGGAGATGAAGCTCCGTGTTCTGGAATACATGAATCTCCACAACATCGACCCCCACCCTAGGTACAAGGACGTCTGCGGCATCAGATACAGGGACTATCTGTTGAAGATGGATGATCCCGCGTTGACCGTAATGGTGAACATGATCACCGCTGCCAAGGAACAGATCGATTACGTATCCGAGAAACTGAAGTCGTTCTCCGAGAGATCCGAAGACATGAAACTCCTGAAGACGATCAAAGGAGTGTCCGATCTGACGGCCGCCACGATAGTGACGGCCATAGATGGCATATACCGTTTCGACAGCCCCCAGAAGCTGTCGGCGTTCTTCGGACTCGGATTGAAGAACTCATCTTCCGCGGATTCCGAGAAGACCAAGGTCATAACCAAGGAGGGCGACCCGCTTGTGAGGAAGTACCTTGCGAATGTGGTCATGAACCTTTCGACCAGATGTCCGGAATGCGATGTATCGAAGTTCTTCAATGCCAAAAGGGAACGGATGCCCTATTGGAAGGCAGCCACAGCAGCTATGCGGAAGCTGACCTGTGCCATATGGGCGATACTGACCTACCGCGAACCGTTCAGATTCCATCCGGGAAAGAGGACTGAAGCCTGAAATGGGATCGATGATGAGAACAATGATTCCGGAGGCGGTTCCCATGGATATTCACTCTCCATAAGCAGGTCCCCGATGGGCTGTCTTCGACAGTCCTCCCATCGGGAACCTGATTGAACATCGGGACAAGGACCACCTGTACTGGCGACGGATGGAGCTGGAGGTCCTGTGCGATGAGATCACGCAGGAGTTTTGTGACCTAGATCACCTCACACAAACTGAAGACAACGCACACAGGACCACGGCCGACATCGTTGTGTGGCTTAGACCACGGGGTAGGGAAAATGACATTCAGATTCCTCCGTTCGCCTATACGGGTTGGGAAAAGGCGCTGAAAATACCTTCGCATCAGCGAAAGCTATTTTCAGCTGTTTCTGTTCGTGTGTGCAAGAGGCCACTTTTAACGAAGGAAACCACTTAAACCCCTTCTCCATCCCCATACACCATGAGGAAATACGATCTCGTCTGCTTCGACATGGACGGCACACTGACAAAACTTAGAAGCTCATGGTGCTGGGTCCACTCCTGCTTCGAGGTCGACAACGAACCTGCATATCAGGCATTCTGCAACGGCGAGATCGACGAACCCGAGTTCATGCGCAGGGACATCGCCCTGTGGACCAACAAGAACCCCGATGTGACGATCAGGGACATCGCCGTCCTCTTCAGGGACATGCCGCTCATCGATGGCATACAGGAGACCATAGCCTGCCTGAAGGCGAACGGGATCCGCACCGTGATCATCAGCGGAGGCATCGACCTCGCGGCCAAGATGCTGGCGAACGAGTTCGGATTCGACGACTACATCGCGGACGAGGTTCTCTCATACGAAGACGGAAGGCTCACCGGAGAGGGGAAGATGAACGTGGACCTCAGGGACAAGGGCATCAACGTGAGACAGTACATCGAGAAGTACGGCACCACAATGGAGAGGACCGTATCCGTTGGAAATTCGTTCACGGACATACCGATGTTCAAGAACAGTGGGATGTCGATCGCATTCAACCCCACGGACCCCTACACCCAGGAGGCGGCGACACACACCGTCTTCTCCGAGAACATCGCCGACATCCTGGACTTCATCATGGAGCAGGACAAGGAATGATCGGAAGACCTGTCCGGAGGAGAAAAGGAATCCGGACAGGTTTTGATGTTTCCACCGGTCCCGACGGACCGGTCATGGTGACGTGGGATCACTCGTCGTAACCCTCGTCATCATCATCGTCGAAGACGAAGTCATCATAGTCCTCATCGTCCTCGTCGAGATCCAGGACCTCGTACCTCTTCTTCCTGATCTTACCGTAGACCCTGGTGATATCCCTGGCCTCGGCGGCACCCCTCTTCACGAGGCTGTGCTTGGTCTTGATGGCGTGGATGAGGCAATCGAAATCCTCGAACTCCAACTGTGTGCCCACGACGAACTCGTCATCGGGCTCGGCCTCGACCCTGAGGGAGTAGGTCTTCCTGTCATCGTTGACGGACACCTTGATGCTCAGGATGTCGAACTGCTTGACCCAGAGCTTCTTCACGTTGGTGGCGAGGACCTTCTTCTTGGTCTGACCCTCCTTGACATCGATGTGGGTGACACAGACCCTCCTTCCATCGTCGAGGAAGAACTCGTCCTCGATGGCGATGACATCGTTGCTCTCGATGGTGGTCTTGGTGACCTCCGAGACATCACCGTCGCTGAAGACCACGGGAACCTCCAGAAGCTCGGGGATCTTGATGGTCTCGGATGTCACACGTCCGCATCCGTTGCATTTGAAGGTACCCTCGATGGTGGCCTTCCCCATCCTCCCCTTGAGGATCTGGTGCTCTGT
>JAEDJU010000207.1 GCA_016296195.1 Candidatus Methanomethylophilaceae archaeon
CCCCCTGAGGGATTCCGAATCCTCGTTGGGGAGGACCACGTCCGCATGGGGTATAATGCCGATCACCGGGATGCCGGTCAACTCCTCGAGCTTCCTGGCCCCCGGTCTGATGTTGTCCAGGTTCCCGCGGACGTTGTTGAGGATGATCCCCTTGACACGTTTCCTATCCTCCTCGGGGAGCAGCTCCACCGTTCCGATGGCGTAGGCGAAGGAACCGCCCCACTCGACGTTGACCACAAGGATCACATCCGCATCGGCTATCTCCGCCGCACGCATGTTGGCGATGTCCTTGTCGTAGATGTTGATCTCCGCGGGGGATCCGGCACCTTCCATGATGACGAAATCGTACCTCTGCTTCAGGAAATCCACATGTTCCCTGACGATCTCCCTGCCGGGTCCCGGGACGAACTCGTTGTAGTATCCCTCAACATCGTAGTCGGCATAGGGCTTCCCGCAGACGATGACCTGGGATGTGGTGTCCTTCTTGGGTTTCAGCAGGATCGGGTTCATGTGATGGTCCGGGTTCTTGAGTCCCGATGCCTTGGATTGCAGCGTTTGGATCATGGCGATCTCGGAGCCGGTCCTCGTGACCTTCGAGTTGAGGCTCATGTTTTGTGATTTGAACGGGGCGACGATGTATCCCCTGTCGTGGAGGATCCTGCATATGGCGGCAACCGTGACTGATTTGCCCGCATCGGATGTTGCACCCACCACCATGAGGGCCTTCCCGGGGCGGTAGAACCTCTCCTTCGCCTCTCTGAAGATGTCGGCGAACCTGGGGTCGCACGCCTCCTTTATTCCCAGTCTCTCCACCTCGGAGATTATGAACTTGCAGACGGGGGTCCTGTGGATGAACAGGCAGTCCGTGCAGTTCCAGACCTTCTGGCCGCGCTTACCTATCAGTTCGCTTCCGAGGTCCGTGTCGTTGCACGGATAGAACGGACAGAAACAGAATGTGCAGTCCTGACCGGTGAAATGGCAGGGGTTGTAGTCGCACGTTCCGTTGCAACCCTTCCATCCCTGCTTCAGTTCCTCGTTGACCTTCTTCTTGATGCAATCCATGCGGTGACCCGTGACAGCATCCACTCCAACGGATATAAGGATGTTACAGGGTGGGTGGATGTATCGTACAACAGCCCGTCCCCCGATCCGTGCTGTCGTACTTTCGGCACTTTCGGCGACCCCACCGTCCCACTTAAAAGGAAACGTACCATGGAAACCGGTGATGGGATCAGATTTCAAGTTCGTTCACTGTGCGGACCTGCATCTGGGATGCCGGTTCATAGGGGTGTCCGAAAGGGATGCCGAAGCCGGCAGGAGGATGAGGGAGGCCGCATTCGAGTCATTGGGTAGGATCGTGGACCTGGTGATAACGGAGGAGGCCGACGCATTGGTGATCTCCGGTGACATCTACGATGACTGCAATGCCCTTCCATCCACGCGCAGCCGTCTCTGCTCCGAGCTCTCGAGGGCCCGTGTGCCTGTGTTCATAAGCCGCGGGAACCATGACAGCTCGACATCATGGGATGATTCCATACCATATCCTGAGAACGTCCATGAGTTCGGGACAGATCCCGAGAGCATCACTGTCCATTCCAAGGGCGGTGATTTCGAGGTTGTCGGTGTGAGTTTCGGAACCCCCCACGAGGAGAGGAACCTGGCTTCGATGCTCCGCGGACGCCAGGGGATGTTCACAGTTGCCTGTGTGCACTGCGATGTCGATTCCGTTTCCGAGGGTCTGAGCTATGCACCCTGCAAGCTGCAGGACCTTCAGGGAAGGGGTGTGGACTACTGGGCACTGGGGCACATACACAAGCGGCAGGTCCTGTCGGACCACCCCTATGTCGTCTATCCGGGCAACATACAGGGTCGCAGCTTCAGGGAGACAGGTCCCAAGGGGGCATACCTGGTGACAGTGTCCTCGGATATCGTCCGCGGTCTGAGGTTCGTTCCGACCCAGACCATGATGTGGCACGACATCTCCGTGGACATCACCGGGAGGGTCCTGAACGACCTGGTCTCCGACATCTCGGCACGTATCCGCAAGGGGGATCTGGCGAGGATCACGTTCGTGGGTTCCGGATCCCTCGACGGGATGCTCAGGACCGATGCCGATGACGTCATATCGGTTCTGGAGACTGGGACCGGCTGCAGGATCGCATCCTGGGACGTGGACACGACACCGGATTTCGATGTCTGGTCGGCAGGTGGTGGCGAGGATCTCGCCTCGAAGGTGGTCTCCGCAGGCAGGTCGCTGTGCACCGACAGGTCGGCTGTACTGGAGCGCATCCTGTCGAACTCTGTCCTCGCCCGTCACAGGGATTTCTTCGAATCCCTCTCCGATGAGGAGCTCTCAGGCATCGTCGAGGATGCCGCCCGTCTCGTTGTCGCGGGAATGGGGGTGTCGAGATGAGGATACTTCGTGTGGACATAGGCTCATATGGAAGGATCAGGGACCGCCATGTACGGATCTCCCCCGGCCTCACAGTGGTCCATGGACCGAACGAGAGCGGGAAGACCACCTTCATGGAGTTCATCAGGAACACCATGGTCCCAACCAACAAGAGGGACGTCTACCCCGAGAGGGCCAAGACGGATTCGGGATCGATAACCTTTGAGGAGGATGGT
>JAEDJU010000208.1 GCA_016296195.1 Candidatus Methanomethylophilaceae archaeon
GTCCCCTCTGTCGACGGCTTCGGATGCTCCGACTGTTCCTGCCACACCCATCTCTTCAGGGTGACCGACGGTTCCCTGGACCTCCTCATCTCCCGTGCACGTCTGGAACCCTTCCGCGACCGTCGTAATGAGATTAAATGAGATCATCCTCTCCAGACGGCTAACCTTTAATACGCACGCACGCGTGGGACGGTCCAGATAGCACCGCCACTATTGGACGGGAGGCATCAACCATGAAATCGATCAAAGCACCCAACATGACCGAGGAGGTCTTCGAGAAGATCTCCACCCTGGTCAAACACACAGAGCAGGACGGAAAGGTAATCGTCACCCCCGCCAACGCCGATGAGCTCTCCAAGGTCACAGCAGTCGTCATGGCCAACGGAGGAGCGATCATGCCCCTCTCCATGAAGAGCAACCACTACAACCCCGATGTGTACGTGGACATGTCCGAGATGGCATCCATCATCGACATCGACACCGTCGCCATGACCGTCAGGGTCCAGGCCGGATGCAAGATCTCCACCCTCATCGATGCTGTCGCAGCAGAGGGATTCACCCTCGGAGTCATCCCCGCCGGAGAGGACACCACCGTCGAGCAGTGGGCATACAAGGAGGAGGCCGCCATCGGATCCTACAAGTACGGAACCGTCAAGGACAGCGTCTACAACATCCGTGCCATCGGAAGCGACGGAAGCCTCCTGACCACCGGATACGACAAGATCGGATACTACATGTCCGCATACAACCTGATCCAGACCCTTGCCGCATCCAACGCCAGGCTCGCCCTGATCACCGAGGTCACATTCAAGATCCACCCCGCCGGAGTCACCAAGGCCGTCACCTACAACGTGACCGACGCCGCCATGCTCCAGGCAGCATACACAAGGATCGTCCAGGAGCCCTCCGTCAAGCCCCTCCACATCTCCTTCGCCGGAACCAAGACCGTTCTGGCATTCCAGGGAGCCGAGGAGTTCGTCGACCTCGACATCGAGATGGTCGACGCCATCATGGCCGATGTCGGAGCCACCAAGGGAGACGACGGAGAGGAGTGCTGGGCAGGCATCCGCGGATGCGACTGCGTCAACCCCAACCACAACACCTACTACATCCCCCTCAAGAACCTGGCAGCATTCGTCGACGCCGCCAAGGGAGTCGCCTCCTTCGAGGTCAGGGGTAACGTCCCCGACCGCAGCACCGTCGCCGTCAAGCTGACCGGTGAGGTCGATGAGGGCAAGTTCTCCGAGGCCGCCGACAAGGCAGAGGAGCTCGGAGGAAGGTCCACCGTCAGGTGCCCCAGCACATACCGCAACGAGGGAGCCAGCGAACTCATCAGGAGGATCGATGACGCATTCCTCGGAGCAACCGTCGAGGAGCCCAAGGACCTGTCCCGTGTCGTCACCCCCGCCATCATCGAGGAGCTCAAGGCCGCCATCGGAGCCAAGAACATCAACGTCAACTCCATGGACAGGATCATCTACAGCCACGATCTCGCACCCCTCCCCAAGGAGGCCGGAATCGCGTTCAAGAACGTCCCCGACGTCATCGCCAGGGTCGAGAACGTCCAGCAGATCTCCGCTGTTATGGCCATCGCCTACAAGTACGGAATCCCCGTCACCCCCAGGGGTAACGCATCATGGGGACTCGGAGGATGCATGCCCACCAACGCGGGTATCGTCATCGACATGACCTCCAAGATGAAGAACGTCCTCGAGATCAACACCGAGGAGCTCTACGTCAAGTGTCAGGCCGGAATCACCTGGAAGAACCTTCTCGACGCCGTCATGAAGAAGGGATACATCATCGGATCCTACCCCTCCAGTTTCCCCTCCGGAACCGTCGGAGCATGGATCTCCACCAACGGAATGGGAATCGGTTCCTACAAGTACGGATCCGCCAAGGACAACATCCTCAACTCCGAGATCGTCCTCGACGACGGAACCATCGTCGTCACCGGATTCGACGGACTCGGATCCTACAGGTCCATGTACAACCTGAACCAGTTCGTCGCCGGAGCCGAGGGAACCCTCGCAGCCGTCGGAACCGTCACCTTCAGGATCTACCCCATGGGAGAGGTCAGGTGCCTCGCATACGAGTTCGATGAGCTCAAGCAGATGGACGGACCCATCCAGGACCTGGTCAACCACGCATCCGTCAGGCCCCTGCACATCGCCTGGTCCGACCACCTCCACTTCGAGAACCAGAGGCGCGCCGGTATCCACGCACCCGATGTGACCAACCTGTGGCTCGTCACCCTCCAGGGAGACGCCAAGCACAACGACCTCGAGGAGGCCGCTGTCGACGCCATGGCCGAGAAGTACGGCGGAAGGAAGATCGCCGGAGAGATCGCCGAGCACGAGTGGGAGGAGAGATGCTACGAGTTCAGGGCAAGGAAGCTCGGAGTCGGAGAGATCCCCGGTGAGGTCATCGTCCCCGTCCACGACTGGGGAACATTCACCGACGAGTGTTACACCGGATTCGAGAAGATGAAGATGGAGGCCGGAGGAGTCATCGGAGTCATGGTCGACAGGTCCACCACCCTGTTCATGCCCTACTACTTCAAGGATGATGAGCTCCTGACCGGAATGCTCGCATTCGGATTCAACTTCTACCTCGGA
>JAEDJU010000209.1 GCA_016296195.1 Candidatus Methanomethylophilaceae archaeon
ATGAAGATGATGGTCGATCTGCTGGAACTCGTATCACCCAAGCTCAAGGAGGACATAGTCCTCGTTTGTATGATGGTATGTGCCGTCGACGGGAAGATCTCCTACAAGGAGAGGAAATGGATCAACAACCTCATCGATTGATCCGCACGAACACCAAATTCGCCTGTGTTGCCCCCAAAGGGGTAGGAGGGGGTCAAACCCCTCCGAAAAATAACGTTCTGTGTCGAGGGTTTCCCCTCTATCATCTTCTCATTCGATCGGAACGGCATCATGCAGTTCCCTGTCGGATTCCCCGACGATCCACCAGATAGGTCTCGCGGCCGATACGCATTCGTCACCCAACGAGTTGGCGGCGAAGTACCTCACATTGCTGAACAGGGACTCCAGGACCTTGACGAATCCGTTCTGTCCGTTGTCGATGAGGAACTGCCTGACATCCTCATCCTTCAGTTTGGGGTTCATGACATCGTTCCTCGTCGCAACGACGGCCATGGGGATGTTGTTGACCTTGTTGGGACTGAAGCCGTTGATCTGTGTGTACATGTAATGGAACGACTCGAAGACCTCGGACGGTGTCGCACCCCTTCCCTGTCTCCTGAGGGCGATGGGGTCGAACGTGAATATGATTCCGTCGGAGTAGGTGAAGAACTCCTCGAAGAGGATCTTGTTCTCCTTGGGCTCGTACTCCTGTCCGGAGATGTCGTTGAAGATGATCTCCCTGTCCTGAAGGGTCCTGGACCTGATGAACATGCATTCCGAATCCAGTTCCCCGGGTGCGCTCTTGGCCACGACATCCTTCGCAGCCACGGCGTTCTTGGAGATGCCGGGTGTGACCGCCTCCACGGTGACGTCCCTGGTCCTTCCCATCTGTGTTATGGATTTCACGGAAGCGAGCATCAGGGTGGTCTTTCCGGAACCCACGGCACCGACCATGGCGATGGAGATCGGGATGGCCTCCCTGGTCTCGATGTCCGATCCGCAGTAGGGGCAGATGGTCCTCAGGTCGGACCTCTTCCCGGACACGCAGGGGATGGGGTGTCCGTTGTTGCAGGTGTGCTTCTTGATCCCGTACACGTTGGGCACCGGATAGTCCAGTTCCAGTCCGCAGGAGCATCTGACCTTGGGCCTCTCGAAGTTCCTCTTGCATTTCGGGCACACGGCGTAGTGGGTGCTGCTCTCGTAGTCTTTCCTCTCCTTCTTGGAAGCGGATCTCATCCTGACGGATGTAACACCCTTCACGATGGCGAAGGGGATCACCATGGCGACGGTCATCATGACCGACCAGGGGAAGTAGAGCGGCAGCAGGATGATCGGAACGATCACCAGGGCCTTGTGCTTCCTGTAGCATGCTGTTAGGAGTCCCCAGGGGGCCCCGAGGGCCTTGGCGGTTGCCTTGGGCCTGTGGGTCCACATGTACTCCGCGGGGTTCGAGGTTCCGGAGACCTCCAGGGATGGCTTCGTGGCCATACCTGCGGCGGAGAGTGCGAAACCGACGACGATTAGCACGAGTGTGAGGTTCCTCGTCATCTCCGCATCGAAGGGCATCAGTCCGACCAGGGCGTCCAAGATGTTCGGATACAGTTCCATCACAGGGGACAGGAGCTCGGGCAGTTCCTCCGACAGGTCGATCCCGAGTGCATCCCCGTTGGGGGCGAAGAGCATCAGGGTCACGACACCGGTATCCAGGAATCCCTGCACGGTCAGCATCAGTGACAGCAGTGAGTATATGAGTGCAATACCGAAGACGGCCCCCACGACCGCCTTGTTCATCCCGTTCATTGGCAGGTGTATCGTCGGTGGTTTCTTTTACCTTTGCGGGGGAGACGGGTGATAGGGAACGGTTCGGGGGACATCCATCCGGAATTTCCTATACTTTTGAGTATGTACTTTATATCATACATGTTGTATCTACTATTGTATGTTGTCGGGATTGTTCCGTCGTTCGGATGGTGGGGTGAACGGCCACAGGAAGTCCGGGCAATATCCTCAGTTCGATGGTTCCGGAAGGGGATCTGACGATTGCAAGAGTGACCGCACGGTTTACCCATTGAAAGCTTCAAGAGAAATCACAACGGATGGGAATGAAATGGTCACAGAAGTAACCGAACGTGCAGATTATGGGATACCGACGATCAACGGACGTCCTGACAGAAGAAGGATGATAGCCGAATCTGGCCTGTGGTTCGGCGGTTGTTCTCTGAGGGACGTGAAGAGGATTCGTAGGTTCATCCTTAGGAGATGTTCCGATGGAGGACAGTTGACACACGATCAGTTTATGAGATTCTATCAGGTCCTGGATCTTCTATGGACAACAGGTTTTGTGGCAATGAAGTTTCATATAACCAAGGATGAGACGATACACGTCACGGAGAAAGGAAGGAGGTACTTGGCCTGGTTGGACAAGGAGTTGGGTGAAGAGACTGATTGTTCGGCTGATGGTGAACCCATCCTGAGAACTCGTTTATTCGTCATCGGATTTGATGGGGAGCAGTAATATGTACGACTATGTCTGGATACTCAACATTCCCTCCGAGGTGACAGGTGCTTTCTCCAGGTTCGACTTAACAAATCTTCCCCCATCCAGAAAGGGGATCTTTAGTTCATCTGAACAGTC
>JAEDJU010000210.1 GCA_016296195.1 Candidatus Methanomethylophilaceae archaeon
TCTCCGACGATGTCTAATCCCATCTCAAATCGTCATGATAATTGGTTTATGATGTGATTCTTTAACAACGATTGTTAAAATAGTTTCCAACCTGTCCGGACACAATCCGGACAGGTCTTGGTTGTCATCATCCCTTTGTGATATTCAGGATATCCATGTCGGTGATCACATCGCCGTTGGCCTGGATCCCGAACGTGTCCACCAGAACCGACAGAACCCCTGGTGTGATGAACTCCGGAAGCCTGGGTCCGAGCATGATGTTCCTCACGTTGAGGCTCAGGAGCGACAACAGCACGAGGACTGCCTTCTGCTCGTACCAGGAGATGTTGAACGACAGGGGGAGTCCGTTGACGTCCGTTCCGAACGCCTCCGCCAGGGCGTTGGCGATTACCACGAGGGAGTAGCAGTCGTTGCACTGACCCGCATCGATGACACGGGGTATGCCTCCGATGTCCCCGAGGTCGAGGGTGTTGTACCTGTACTTGGCGCATCCCGCGGTGAGGATGACGGTGTCCTCGGGAAGGGATTCCGCGAAGCGTGTGTAGTACTCGCGTCCCTTCTCCCTTCCGTCGCATCCGGCCATTACGACGAACCTTCTTATCGCACCGGACTTCACGGCATCGATCACCTTGTCGGCGATGGAGAGGACCTGTCCGTGGGCGAATCCTGTGACCATGTCGGCTCCGCCGATGTCCTTCGGAGGCTGGCAGGTCCTCGCCATTTCGATGACCTTGCCGAAGTCCCTCATCCCGTTCCCATCGGATTCGATGTGTTCCGATCCGGGGATCCCTGCGACGCCTGTGGTGAACAGCCTTCCTGCATATTCCTCGGTGGGTTTTAGGACGCAGTTGGTGGTGGCGATTATCGGACCGTTGAAGGATGCGAACTCTTCCTTCTGTCTGTACCATGCACCGCCGTAGTTCCCGACCAGGTTGTCATACTCCTTGAACTTGGGATACGCGTGGGCAGGGAGCATCTCGCCGTGGGTGTACACGTCGATGCCTGTGCCCTTGGTTTGTTCAAGGAGCATCTCCAGGTCGCGGAGGTCGTGTCCGGTGATCAGGATCCCAGGGTTGTTCCCGGCGTGGGTGGGGACGGATGTGATCTCCGGTGCACCGTACCTTCCGGTGTTGCATCCGTCCAGGAGTGCCATGCACGATACGCCGACGGTACCGCATTCCAGACACAGTTGGATCAGATCGTCTGCGGAGGATACGGTGGGGATGGAAGAGAGTCCCTTCCTGATGAAGTCCGTGACCTTGGGGTCGGATCCACCGAGGACATGTGCGTGGTGGTAGTATGCGGCGAGACCCTTGATGCCGTGGAGGAGGATCTCCTTCAGGGAGCCGATGTCACCTTCCGCAATGAGTGCGTCGATGGAGAATGTGTATCCTCCGTTGTTCACTTCCGTTCCGAGGATGGTGTCGATTCCTTCGATGGCCTTCCTGAAGGCGTCCTTGTCGAAGTTGGTGTTGGAGAGGGTCATGAAGAGGTCATCCACGATGATGTCGTCGACATCCTGTGGGATGCTCTCTCCCTTCTTTCCGAGGGATACGGAGAGGTCTATCAGTTTTCCGATAAGTGTGTCCTGGAGTTCCGCAAGTTCGCTGTCCTTTCCGCAAACGCCGTTGCGGGTGCATCCGGTGCCGGCGATGGTCTCCTCGCATTGTCTGCATCTCATGGGTATCACTTGATATCTTTTGTATATTGGATTTACAAAGGATACCATGATATTAGAAACGGGAGTTTCCAAGGGGATACCTGGTTTCCTGTTGGAAATCCGATGTTCTTGGATAGATGGTGTGGAGAAAGGAGGGGAATGGGAGGTTTGACCCTCCCGGTTTGTTCAGGTTTCTGGTTTCCTTTTCACCGTTTCAGTGTAATTACACTCAGCTTCTCATCATCCTGATGGCCACGACGACAACCAGGATGGCTGCGAGGATGATCAGGACGATCAGGAGGCACTCGGTGATTCCTATGCTGTCGTCCTTTGCGGGCTCGACAGGTGTGGGTTCAGGAGTGGGTGTGACGGAGGGCACGGCACCGGAAACGATGAAGGCTATCTCCGACACTGGTACCAAGATCACTGTCGGTACCACAGGCGTCACCATGGACATGACCTCCGACGTCATCGACAACCTCTCCGCCAAGGGCGGGGATATCGAGATCACCGTCGGAGATGCCGACAGGACCAAGCTGACCGAGCAGCAGCTCAGGAAGGTCGGGGACGCACCCGTCCTCACGCTGTCCGCCAAGGTCGGAGACGAATCCGTCCATCAGCTCGGTGGAAAGGTCATCGTCACACTCCCGTACACCCTGGCTGAGGGACAGAATGCAACAGTGTCAAGGTCTACTACGTTGACGATGATGCCAAACTCCATCAGATGGTCTCCAAGTACGATGCCGAGCGCGGAGTCGTGGTGTTCGAGACGAACCACTTCTCGTACTACATGATCGGTGACGATTCATCCATGGATGAGTCAGTCGAGGATGAGTCCGGGTCGGACATGACACTCATCATCGGTGCGGTGGTCGTCATTGCGGCCATCATGTGCATCGGAGCACTGGTGATGGTCAGGAGGCGCTGATCCCAGTCCCTT
>JAEDJU010000211.1 GCA_016296195.1 Candidatus Methanomethylophilaceae archaeon
CAATGTGGAGTTCAGCATCGGACAGTACAGGGAGGCCGGGATGATCCTGGACTACGGTCATCTGATCAGGGTGGTGTCGGAGGGTTACGACCTGCAGTATGTGAAGGTGTACGACTCGATCCCCTCTGCGGGGAACGACCCCCTGATGGAACTGCATCGCGGTCTGAGGGAATCAGGTATGGAACTGGTTTTGAAGAGGCCCCATCCCGTCGAGTACAACATGAAGAAGACCTGTGAGCAGAAGGAGGTGGACACCTCCCTGGTGGTGGATGTGGTCTCGGGCGCCTACGAGGACCTCTTCGATGTGGCGATGATCGTCTCCGGCGACAGGGATATGCGTCCGGCAGGCGAGTGTATCGAGAGGATCGGGAAGCAGGCGGTTTATGCTGCATTCTACGATGTGTTCTGCCCTGAGCTCAGGGACCTTCCTGGAAGCAAGATCCTGGAGGACCTCTACGTCCTGCAGGCGGCGGGATACAATGACGGCCCCGAGTGCAGGAGCACGGTGTCACAATACACCGTCTCCGAGGAGGGAGGTGTGGTCTATGGCGCGTAAGAACCCCAAGGCCATGAGGGGTATGGGTGACATCCCCAAGGAATTCCGCAAGTCAAAGTCCAAGTCGAAGGATGTCGAGAACGTGAAGGATGCCGGACCCAGGGTCCCCGACAGCGGATACATAGACCTGGAGATCAGGGAGGATGACAAGGGTCTGTTCGTCAGGGCCAACGGCATGAGGATCCCGATGTCCCCGATCGTCAGAGCAGAGCTGATCCCGGGAGAGGTATGGACATGCCTCATCGACACCACCCATGGAATGGTGGGGCCTTCATTCATAGCGGCGAAGAAGGTCTCCGACGCCCCCGAACCCGTGGAGGAGGCATCCGAGGAGATATCGGACGAGGGGATCTTCGATGAGCCCGAGGATGCGATGGGGTCGGAGACGGTGATATCGGAGGAATCGCCCGGGCCCGCTGTGTCCCTGGAGGTCGCCGCATTGAGGGAGGAGGTCTCGGAGCTCAGGAACGCCAATGCGACCCTGAGGGGCAAGGCCGCCAAGGTGGATGCTTACGAGAAGATGGTCGAGGAGAAGGAGGAGACGATCGCGAACCAGAAGAGGAAGATCGACTCCCTCACGATCCAGGTCAAGGTGCTGAACTCCAGGGACGATTCGGGAACCATCATGAACCTCCAGTCGGAGATCGGGAATCTGAACGATATCATCGAGTCCAAGGACCTGGAGATCGAGAGGTTGAGGGCCAAGTTGAAGTCCATGGGCATCGATGACCTGGATGTGGTCCCGCGCATGCCCAAGGTTCCCAAGGCGGTGCTCACGGGTGCAGGGACGATCCACTTCACCACACTCGACGATGGAAGGTACACCGTGTTCGTGAACCCCCGTGTCAGGAAGATCCGCATCATCCCCGATGAATCTGGAAGGATATCCTGCTGGAACGGTTCCATGGACATCGGGTGCATCTCCTCCTTCTCGGGATACGAGTCCGCGAGGAGCCTCCCCATCGATGAGTGCGATGGGTACGTGGAGATACAGCTGTGAGGATCCGAGATGACCAGATATTCCAACACACGTCTCACCCAGTTCGAGAACTGCCCCTATGCGTACGACCTGAAGTACAACAAGAAGATCGAGACCCCCTACAACACCATCGAGGCGTTCATGGGCTCCAGGGTCCACGAGACCCTGGAGAAACTCTACACCGACCTGCAGAACGACAGGATGGACAGTCTGGAGGAGCTCCTCGCCTACTACGACGACAGGTGGTTCCAGGAGTTCGATCCCGAGACCATCATAAACAACTCGAAGTACAGCGATGACGAGCAGATGGAGATCGGAGAGCAGTGCATCATCCACTACTACGAGAGGATGAAGCCCTTCGACCAGATCAGCATCGCCGGTCTGGAGACGGATGATGAGCTCCAGCTTCCCGATGGGAACACCTACTCGGTGAGGATCGACAAGTTCGGTTTCAAGGACGGGGTGTTCTACGTCTGCGACTACAAGACCTCTTCTTGGATGAAGAGTCAGTACGAGGCGGACAACGACAGGCAGCTGCAGATGTACGCCCTGTGGGTGAAGAGGAGGTACGGCCTGACCAAGAAGGTCAAGATGGTCTGGCATATGCTCAAGTTCGATGAGGATGTGGAATCCGAGAGGTCATTGCCCATCCTGGAGGCCTGCGAGCAGCAGGTGGTCAGGGAGATCGCCGAGATCGAGTCCTGCAAGGAATGGAAGCCAAGGCAGAGCAACCTCTGCGGATGGTGCACCTACAGGCACATGTGTCCATGCTTCGTGAAGGAGCCTGAGGATGATGATGTCGGATACGGTGATTGCTGACGATGGACTCACGTCCCCTTGATCGAACTGTGTCGGATGTCATTTCCACCGCTGATATTGGCAAGTATCTGTCGAGAACCGGACAGGCTCTTCAGAGGGGGACGGGTACTGCTTGCACTATCGTAGAGGGTCCGTTTCTTCATGGGATGTGGTCAACGGTGTTCCAGTATGATCTCCCCGTTCTTATCTATCCGGAACCTGTGTTCCTTCCCGTCCACATACGGGTGGATGT
>JAEDJU010000212.1 GCA_016296195.1 Candidatus Methanomethylophilaceae archaeon
AGCTGTATAAAGGTGTTAACGGGGGATAGAGGCGATCCCCCGCTGTTGTGTTCACTGTTCCGCGATATTCAGGATGACCATGTCCTCCTTGACGGTCGAGTTGCCCTTGATGCCGAAGTTCTTCACGAAGACATCCAGGATTCCCGGGCTGATGAACTTGGGCAGCCTGGGGCCGAGCATGATGTCCTTCACGCCGAGGCTGAGCAGGGTAAGCAGGACAAGGACGGCCTTCTGCTCGTACCAAGAGATGTTGAAGGACAGGGGCAGACCGTTCACATCGGTCCCGAAGACCTCGGCAAGCTTGAGCGCGATGACGACCAGGGAGTAACAGTCATTGCACTGTCCGGCGTCGATCAGACGGGGGATCCCGCCGATATCGCCAAGGTCGAGCCTGTTAAGCCTGTACTTGGCGCAGCCGGCGGTAAGGATCACGGCATCCTTGGGCAGCGACTCGGCGAACTCGGTGTAGTATGTCCTCTTCCCGAAGTGTCCGTCGCATCCCGCCATGACCACGAACCTGCTTATGGCTCCCGACTTGACCGCACCCACGATGGCGTCAGCGAGAGACAGCACCTGCGAATGTCCGAATCCGATGGTGAGCTCCCTGTCATCGATCTGTTCGGGGGGCGCACACTTCTTGGCCTGTTCGATGACCCTGCTGAAATCTTTCTTCCCGTCCACACAGGGTATGTTGAATGCCCCGGGGATGCCGGCGGTACCGGTGGTGTAGAGTCTGTCCGCATAGGTTTCCTTTGGAATCAGGACGCAGTTGGTGGTGGCCACGATAGGTCCGTTGAATCTTGCGAATTCCTCCTTCTGCGCATACCATGCTCCGCCGTAGTTGCCGACGAGGTTCTTGTACTTCTTGAAGGCCGGATAGGAGGATGCGGTGAGCATCTCGCCGTGGGTGTAGACGTCCACACCGGTGCCCTGGGTCTGTTCGAGAAGCTGTTCCAGATCCTTGAGGTCGTGGCCGGTGATGAGGATTCCGGGATTCCTTCCTACGCCGGTGCGGACCTTGGTAATCTCGGGCGTGCCATAGGTCTCGGTGTTAGCCTTATCCAGAAGTGCCAGGACTGTCGCTCCGACGGTCCCGCATTCCATGTTGAGGGCTACGAGTTCGTCGGCCGAAAGGGACTTCGCCAAAGAGGTCAGGGCCTTCCTTATGAATGCGGTGACGGTCTCATCACCGTATCCAAGGACCCTGGCGTGATGGAAGTAAGCAGCCATTCCCTTGAGTCCCAAGAGAAGGAGCTCCTTGAGGGATCTAAGGTCCTCGTCGGCATCGAGGGAGAGGATGTCGGGGACACGGATATCGACCGGTGCCCCGATGAGGTGGCGGGCTGCCTCGGTCAGGGAAACGATTCTGGATTCGTCGAAGTTCGTGTTACTGAGAGTCATGAAGAGACCATCCACGATGATCTCGTCAGCCTCCGAACCGGTCCTTCCCGAAGCGGCAAGTTCTATCAGGGTTCCTATGAGGGTATCCATCGCGGTCGAAAGCTCCTCGGTCTTTCCGCACATTCCAATCTTGGTGCATCCTGCGGGGGCGCAGGCCTCTTCACACTGTCTGCAAAGCATCTTTGTCTAACTCCTGATATCAAATTGATATTGACTATTAAATAGATACTAACTTATATATACCGACAGTTTCTAGGAGGAAACCATGGATCACGCGTGCACAGTATACAGGACGATGGAGTATCTCTCGAAGAAGTGGGCGATACTCATCCTTCATCAGCTCTCCAAGGGAGAGGAATGGCAGAGGTTCTCGGCGATAAAGAGTTCGATGAAGGAGATCACCCCCAAGGTCCTCGCCGAGCGCCTCAGGGAACTGGAGGAGGAAGGACTCATCGAGAAGAGGGTGGACACCACTTGCATGCCGGTAAAGAGCGAGTACCGCCTCACCGAGATGAGCAGGGAACTCATGACCGTTGTGCACGACCTCAAGATGTGGGCGCTCAAGTGGAAGATCGACAACCCCGCGTGCGGTAGGATGAACTGC
This sequence comes from Candidatus Methanomethylophilaceae archaeon, assembly GCA_016296195.1. Taxonomy (GTDB): domain Archaea; phylum Thermoplasmatota; class Thermoplasmata; order Methanomassiliicoccales; family Methanomethylophilaceae; genus Methanoprimaticola. Next base: position 2,006 of record JAEDJU010000212.1, read on the forward strand.
CGCCTCTGCACGCTCTGATGGCTATCGGAACAAAATCAGATCGCATCAAAGGACTCTGAGATTACAGTCAGTAGTCTTGATGGTTCCATTTGACCTCATAGCCCTTGTTAGGAATCACATCGGCAGCTTTCTTCGGATGACGGGTGCGGAACATGACAATCGCCACCATGGTGAAATATCTGGTTCCCGAAGAACCTAGATACCCTGATTCATCAATTGCAATCATACCAGTCATGATCCCATCCCGGTGATAGAACACGATCCGTAATAAAGAACCAATAGTGAAATCGGTGATGTGTGACACAATAATTTACAATTATCCATTCGTTTGTCATTGACAAAAATGGGTTTGAACCAATTCAATGCCCTGTTTTTTAAGGCTATTGACTTTTATTTTTCCGATCTGACCTTTCTTGGTCCAAGTTAGGGGGGACACCAATTATCTCCAAATTTCGACTGCTGGCTCTTATGCGGTTCAAATCCATTTGGATCCTAATCTGTGTAATTACTCGTTCAACCTGAGTTTGACCGATAGAGCATTTCTCTGTCTGTCAGACTCGTGCCGGTACG
>JAEDJU010000213.1 GCA_016296195.1 Candidatus Methanomethylophilaceae archaeon
TCATTATATATAAAATTAACGGACGATTTCATTCACCCGAAATACGACAGATCCTCTTTCGGAGGTTCGACTGCAGCTACTGCTTGGGCCTGGTTGTTTATCTCATCGATCTTATCGATCTCAGCCTGCATCTCGGATGTATCGAATTCCGTTCCGAGCATCTCCCCTAGGACGGCGATGACCTTGCTGGAGCTCTTATGGTCCAGAACGTATCCCGATGTCTCACCCATGATGCAGACCGAATCTATGCCGTATGCCTTTCCGAAGGAGATCAGGATGGCAGCACAGCCGACAATCCCTCCCTGTGGTTCGTTGGGATAGAATCCGATGCCGTATCCTTCCATCCTAGATTTCAATCTGGAATCCGAAACAGCACCGAGGATGCGCGGGTCGTTGACGACCTTTCCGGTCCCGTATCCGCCCAATGTGACTATCATGGACGGGTCATAGGGCAACATGATGTCGAAGACTATCTTGGACAGGTTGAACTGTCCCTGAGGGGTCGTTCCCTGCGCTTCACCGAGTAGGAAGACAATGTCCTGTCCGTTCACCTGTGCATACCATAGTTCATTGTCAACGGCATTGGCGACGCATTCCTCATCCAGAAGCACCTGCTGTGGGAGGTCATCTGAGAGGATGGTCGCAAATCTTCTCCCATTGAGTTTCTCGCAGATGAAATCGGCAGCGATCTTTCCCACGTTCCCAACACCGGGCAACCCCTCGATTAGGATAGGTCTGTTCAGTTTGGGTCTGGATTCATACGTGACGATACTTGCCATTTTCACCATAACTCTCTAGGATTGTCTTACGACGATAATCGCCCATACGGTCCTCCGGAGAATATTTTGGAGGTACCGGGCAATGAGTTTGGGAACTGCAGGAAGGGCAAGTATCGTGAAGGGTGTACCTTCCGCAACTCACACATTTCCTGAGTTCCGATCTCATCTTATTTGCTCTCGCGCTTGAGAACTGCGCTTCCACCGTTCGAGACGAGGTTGTCGATGGCACTGGAGGACACTCTCTTCATGACCTCCTCTGCCTCTTTGTACTCGCTTGCGTTCACGACGACCCTGTATTTGGGGCATCCCACGCATGTGATCTCGACGTTGGCGTCGTCAGCGGCTTCGAGTCCTTTCAGGAGGGCGTTCCTGATGAGTTCCATCCCATTGGGGGCTGATGAGCTCATCTCAAGGATACCGTCTATCTGCACCATAGGGGGTGCGACGTTCTCCTTGGCGACTTCCACGAAGGTCTCGATCCAGTCTCCGGAGAATTCCTCGAGGAACTCCTCCGGCTCTGAGACGACTGATTCGAAGGCACCGTACAGAGTCTCGTAGACCTCGAGCAGTTCGTTTCCGAACATGTCGTAGGCCTCGTCGACAGAGATGTTCATCCTTTCAGCGACGATCTCGACAAGCTTCTCAGCTTTCTTCTCGTTCTTCCACTGCTGGATCTTCTCTCTCTTCTGGTGTTCGTTAACAGATTTAAGGGAAAGGTCGATGTGACCTTTGGATGAATCTACGCCCAGAACTTTGCAGACGATTTTTTGGCCTTCTCTGATGAAGTCTCTGATGTATTTAACCCAGCCAGTGGCGACATCCCTGACGTGGACAAAGCCCTCTTTGTCATCGTACTCATCCAGAGTGACGAAGGCACCGAAGTTCTTCACGTTCTTGACGGTGCAGACGACGAGTTCGCCGTTCTCGGGAAAGCCCCTGACTCTGGACATCAGCCAACTACCTCGAGCACTTCGCCTTTGATCTCGCCGACTCCGCCCTTGGGGACGATGAGTGTGGATCCGCAGACGTGGCAGGTGACCTTGGTCGCTGCCTTCTTGAAGGCGATCTGCTCGTTTGCGCAGTCGGGACACTTGATCTTGATGAAATCTCCGGTCATGTGATCACTCCGTGAGCTCGAATTTCTTCGCGCGAATGCAGGGTGCGAGATTGGCCTTTTTGCACTGTGTGCATCTGTACCTGAGGTTGATCCTCTTGGTGGGCTTCTCCCTTCCTTCCGGCTTAGGCCTGGGGAATCCTCCGTAACCTGCGGTTACCTTTCTGAATCTCCTCTGACCCCATTTGAGTTCACTGGCCTTCTTCTTCTTGACCCTCTCGACCTCCTGGGTCGTGTGGGTCTTGCAGTAGGGACAGTATCTTTTGATTGTCCTGGGCATTTTCATGATATTCACCTTGTGAATGAATCGGGACGTGCTAATATCGAGGTTATATAAAAAGCTAATCAGCTCCCAATATACCCTTTTCTATTCCTATAATAGGAACGCGCCCGCGGGGGCCTGCATGTCCGCTCTGTCTCCGTCATGGATGTCAGGTTCTTATCCTTTCTCATCCAATCACTAATAGATATTTGTACATGTTTCATATGTATTGATGTTCAAATAGCTATTATTATCGAAAATATACGTGTAAATTACATAATAATTAAATATAATGTCGATAACACGGTATACAATGGACGGGCAATTGAGCTCAGGATTGGAACTGTTAGTCCGTATCGGTATCAGCAAGATGGCAGCCAGGGTGCTGGTCTTCATCGC
>JAEDJU010000027.1 GCA_016296195.1 Candidatus Methanomethylophilaceae archaeon
TTCAGACCCTCGAGGAGGAGAATTCCGAGCTCAGGTCCAATGCGGATGATTCCGAGGAGGTCTCCAAGCTCAGGGAGGAGAACACCGACCTCAGGGACAGGATCGAGGCCATGCTCGCAGTGAAGGATGAACTGAGGATCTGCAGGCAGCGCATCGAGGACCTTTCCAAGGAGTTGGATGATTCAAGGGCCAAGGTGCAGGAGCTGGAGATCGAGAGGTCCAAGGCAACGGAAGTTCCGAAGGTCGATCTCTCTTGGATCGATGAAAAGGTAACCCCGCTTTCCGAGATCCTCGACCAGGTCGTGGATTCCAGTTCCGAATCCTCCGAATACTATGTGGAGAAGCTCACGGCAGCCCGTGACTCCATCGAGCAGATCATCGAGGATGCGAAGGGGCAGATGGATGCCGCAGGTCTCGGCGATATTGTAGAACCCCTGAGGAAGCTCTTCTCCGCACAGGCCAGTTTCTGGATCTCCCTGAATCTCCTAGGTGTCCGTTCCGCACCTCCATCCGTTGAGGATTCACCCGTATCCGAGGAGGTTTCCGAGCAGAAGGAGCAGAGGCCCATCTATGATGTCATCCTCTCCCCGGATGAGCTTCAGATACTGTCCGTTGTCAGTGTCATGAAGAGCGCCAAGATCGATTTCTTCGTGGACATGTCCATGTCCGGCAGGTTCAACGAGGATGCATGTGAGGATGTCATCGATTTCCTCAAGGTCGACCTTCAGGTCATCAGACACGTGCTTTCCATGGATTACACCAGCAAGGAGAGCATCGAGGGTAATTTCAAGGCGATTCTGGATCTCCTGAACGATTCACCCGCACCCAAGCATCAGAAGATGTACATCAACTCCCTCACCATGGATGAGAAGGTCCTCGAAGACTCCTACAACCAGATCATGGCCCATGTCGAGAGGGTCCTCAACGACCGCTACTCCTACGTGGCGGAGTGATACCATGGGTCCCTGTGATTGCGGCGAACTACAGGCACAGTTCGAGGATGCGGTCTGCAGGGTATTCGAATCCGAGGGAAGTCGCTTCGAGATCCTCGACAGGAATATGATCAGCGATCCGTTCGAACCTGACATCGTTCTGATGGATGATGACGAATGGATTCTGCGCTTGGTCTGTTACTACATCGAGGAGATCGATGGCGACAACCTTCACATTTTCCCGAAAACCTTCGATATGAGGAAATGGGTCGTGGATTCCGATGAATCCCCCACTTTCTTCATCTTAGGGGTGGGAGGTACTCCCTCTCATCCCGAAATGCTGTTCTTCTGTAGATTCTTCGAGATCAACTCAGATTCGATGCATATCGATGTTTTGCGGCATTTCTCGTTAAATCTGCTCAGAATCGACTTCCTTGATGATGTCATCACAAAAGACTTTGAAAGGATGTATTCTCCACAGTGAAATCATCTTTTTCTACTAGTATAGAATTAATTAAGCTTGTAGCTTTATCAGATAATTTATTTTCGAATTGGTGCTTTGCACTTTTGTTCAACTTGAAGACTCAATAATAATTTAGCTGATTACTTTATTTGATTATTAATTATCGATTTGTTGTAATTGCTTCATTTTCAGTGTAATTGTGATGTATTTGGGGCGTTTTTTCAATATAATCAAAAAATCGTGATTTTCAAGAATAAATGCGAAAAACTCATGGAAAAAAGGCGGTATTTTGTCCACGACGGTCTCCCGAATATCAACTTGATTTGCCCTGTTTTGGCCTCGAAAACCCATACTTGTGATCGATTTTCGGCTGAATTTGAGACCTCTTTCAGAGATGATTGTTGATTGGAAGCATTTTGATGATTTGCTCTCGGTTTTGATAAAAATTAATGAATTCTGAATTTACAATTATTAATATTGTAAATAAAGCTATTAGATTAATTATTATTTACTTGATGATGAAATGATCGAATAATGGTTGAAAGTAGTGTATTCTGATATTTTGTATGAAAACCGCCATTTAATCTCTATAATTATTCTAATCGATTCAGTTTATAATTAATTTATCTAATAGCTTTACTAAGTATAATAATATTATTTTATTGATATTGTTATTGAACTGTACGAGATTTCTTCAAATCTAGAGTAAAAATAGTCTTTTGATTGAAGAATGCAATGATATTGCCATATCAGGCTGTTTCGACCATTTTACATCCTGTCACAATATAATCTGTTGATTTCCAAGGATCATTGATGATTCAACATCCATTGATCTGAGAATGATTCATGATACGTACTAACTGGACTTCAAGATGGGGATATTGATAAAACTACATCCATCAACAACTTTGGCAGATTATGGGTGTTATTGGGGTTCGAGGTCCCTGATTCCACAGTTTTTGCATTTCACCCTTGGAATCATCGCGATCACCTTGCATCTCGCCTTTCCGAAGTCCGGTCCATCGAATATCCGCACCATGGTTTCGATGATGGTTGATTCTGAGAGGCAGTTGGGACATCTGGCAGGATCGATGTGGGAGATATGTATTCTGATCCTCAGAGGCATGGATAGATGTTCGATTCTGTCGATTCTCCAATCATCACTGAATCCTAGGTCCTCACGGTACCATTCCGATTTCTCATCATCCATAGCACATCAATCGACTCATCATATAACATGATGTTTCTATACGCGCGGCCCTCTAATTATTCAGTATTTATCTGTCTGAGGTCTATTGCAATGTGATATAAAATTAATTACTATTAACTAGATATTAACGAAATTAATTTAGCTTTCAGTTAAATTATACTGTTTCTGATTAAGATGTCCTTCTTTTCATTGGTTCCATGCTCTTAGTTTAGGCAGAAGGGGAAAGGAGGGGTGAATCCGATTATCCTTCCGGAATCACCCGTATTTGGGTCAAGGCGTTTCGTGTAACTCATATCTTCCTGTTTTTATCCTGGCTGCGGGTGATTTTCTCGACTTTGGTCTTCTCATCGATCTCGCTCACGCGGATCCTGATGAACTGTCCGTCGGCACTGTAGAATGTGATCATGTCTCCATCGGGCGACACTATGAACTGATTGGATCTGATCCTGAAACCCTCAGTGAGCTGCGCATATCCTGGGGGACGGACCACGATCCTGAGATCATCAGAATCGTTCCACTTCTCGACATGGACCTCCCTATCGAGATCTGGATGGTGGAGGGTGATGTCGATATCTCTCTCGATGGGACCTTTGTTCACCTCATTCCAGCCCGTTCCTTCTGCAGAGGTGATCTTTCCCAGATCCTCGGGCGTGATGTACTCCCTCCCATCGCAGAATGTGGATCTAGTCAATATGTCCAGATTGTTCGATACCCTGGCCCTTGCGGAAGGATACCAGATGCCCTTCCTCGTGACAGTGAATATGAACATGACGTACAGTACCTGGGACGGCAGCATGTCCAGATTGTCCAGGAAGATATCTGTAAACGGGACCAGGTAGTGGTATTCGATGTAGCATGGGAGGAGTGATATTCCAAGGAGTATCAGTGCGATCAGTGCCATGCGGGTGACATTGTACCTGTAACGGAATCTGTTCGCCAATCCGAGGTAAATCAGAATGATACCAAGAGTCATGAACAGGACCTCGATGATCAGGAGTCCGTTCATCGCCAGCTCGTTGGGATAGATGTTCCCTGCGATCTCGTACGATCCTACCCCGATGCTCACATAGGGCAATGCCCTCATTGTCGTCAGTCCGCGGTTGCTGAGGATGTATCCTCCGGCAATGAGAAGGATGATGTTTCCCACATGGGGTGAAACCAAATCGGAGCCGATGTAAGGGATGAAGAAGAACATCAGGGTGTTGGCGATCGCAACGGCGATCATGGTGGCACCCATTATGTCTCCGACCTTCTTCCCCTTGAAATAGACATCCTTGTTCTCAGAGGACATATTTCTCCTCCTCCCTGTCGTGATCGGACACGTGGCGTATCGCGATGTCGTGGCATCCTTCCTTTCCCACAAAAGTGATGTGGTTGCTGTTCACAACATCCTCTCCGTCCATTAACAGGCTGTCGGCATCGAACCTGTATGCGTGGATCAGCGTTCCGCGGTCATGGTCGGATACGGTGATATGCACAGTCTCGGAATCCTTCCACTTCTGCATCGTCACATAGGACCATTCATTGCCGTCACCGACTCTGAAGTGGTATTCGCATTCCACAGGACTGCCGTCATCGATCCTCGTCCAATCGGATTTGTCTGTGAACGTCTTCAGAATAATCTCCGCCTCATCCTCGTATACCCCGGTGCCGGGGGATTGTGTGGTTGTCCGGCGCATTCCATCGAGAGCCTTGTTCTGTATCTCGATGAGATCACGTGTGCGGAGTGGTTCGGAATCCAGGACTCCGATATACATGATATATAGGACTATCATGGCAAAAACGTTCGGCATCATCTTGATGCAATCTAATAGGGGTAATCCCATCATCATGAGCATGATGAACATGGTGGACATCATGGCCACCATTCCCGTCATGGATGCGATCAGAGTGACACGTCCACGGGCTATCCCTTTGATGTAGCGGGTCCCTGAGTAGATCAGATTGAATCCAAGGATTACTATGATGAGTGGGGGTAATGCGTAGATGTCATGCGGACGAAGCGCCGTTACATGCATGAATATTCTGTATGCTCCGATACCTACGGCCATAAGTCCGGTGGTGCGTAGAAGGTTACGGTCCCGATCCAGGATGATGAGTGCCGCACAGACTATCATGGCGATATCACCGAGGATGTGGACGGGATTCAGATTTCCATTGTTGAAGTCTGTGTAGATCTCCAGTATGGAGAAGATCATCATCATGGCTGCGAGAACGATGTTGACTTTCACCAGGGCGACATCCACTGTTTGGCGGACACCCTGTGTGACGCGTCTGTCCATCTCTCTCAATGTCATTGGTGCTCGGTGACCGAATAATCTGTCTCTAAAAAGTTCTTTCTCGTTAATCGAAGGATAATAAAGTAGGCTATTGTCAGTTATGTCCGAAATAGCTCTTCCAGACGTTGGTTGCAAGCCTGGGGAAATGTGTGGACATTGTAATCTGGACCTTGTAGAACATTCCGATGACGGATCTGCCTCTGCCCCTGTCAGCATCCCTCATGGCCTTTGCGACAACATCCTCTTTTCTGAGGAGATGTTTGAACACTCTGTCAGGGACTTCGTCGGTCTCCTTGGAGATGCTGATGAAATCAGTGTCGACCCATCCCGGAGATACCTCGGTGACGGTGATCCCCATGCATTCAACCTCCTTACGAAGTCCGTTACAGAAGCTTTTCACGAAGGCTTTCGTGGAGGCATATACGTTGAGTTTGTACAGGGAGATATATGCGGATGCCGAGCAGAGTTGGATGATCCTCGATCCTTCGGACATATGGGGTATGCAGATGTTCGTTATCTCCACTAATGCTGAGATGTTGAGGTCTATCATCCCGCGGGTTTCGGAATCCGGTATCTCCCAAGTGTTTCCGAACTTGCCGAATCCGGCACAGTTGATGAGGTAGCGCACATTGATGTCTGAGGAATCAAACTTCTTCTTGAGGATATCAAAAGAACCTCTTTGTGTTAGGTCGAGGGGGAGTATCCTGCAATGTGTGGAAAGTGTTTCAGAAATGCTTTCCAGCCTATCGGCTCTCCTTGCTATCAGCCATATCTCGTCTAGGTCTTTACGGTCGAGATGGTGGCAGAATTCCTCGCCCATTCCGGACGAAGCTCCTGTTACGATGGCAATCTTCATCAGATGAATGCACTGGCTGCTGCTGTGACAACGACAACGACCATGATCGCGACCATGAAGTACGCGCCGATTTTGATCTTGGTTGCAGATTTCATTATGGCTCGATTATCTTGAACCATTATATTACTGCTTCGGAAAGTTATATAAAAAGAGGGTAAGGGGTTTTTCCTTGCTTCCAATCCTGTTCGGGATCAGTAGCAGGGGAGGTGCTCGTCTGCAAGGGCGAATGCCAGGTACAGGGTCAGCACGAAGTTGGCCAGTGCGGCGATTCCCTGGAGCAGTGTCCAGATGAGGTCACCGGTCTGTACTGCGACTCCACCGAAGATGAAGATCAGTGCAGTGGTCAGCAGGATGATGGTCAAGGTCTTGGGGTTACCAAGGTGGTAGGACCAGATCAGGGCGACCAGGTAGATGATTCCCAGTGTGACGTTGATGTAGAGGTCTCCTCCGGCTGCACCAGAGAAGTAGACTCCTGCGGCAACGAGTCCGAACACGATGAATCCGAAGTTGCTTCCTGCCTTGTAGGCACCGAGAGCTGCACATGCAATGAAGAATGAGCAGATGATTGCCAGCTTTCCGAGATAGAGTCCGATATCGTTGCTTATCTCCATGAATCCCAGGATGCCTGCGATGGCAATGGGGAGCGAGACAAGCGCCACGAAGAACAGACCGAATGCGGTCGGGTCAAGCGGGGCTTTACATTCGTCAGTCATTTGTTTTCCTCCTTTTGTCTTTCGACTGAGTCATGTTTGACTTATAACTATTTAAAGCAAACGTCCAACCACTTTTTGTATGGTGATTATCATCCATCCATCCAGGTTTTCATGGCCAGATGCCTGTCCAGAAACTTCATTGGATGTATTTTTATGCAAATCTTTAAATAAAAAGATAGGTACGATGTATCAGAAATCATCCAGAACAGGTAGAAGTTTCGGATTTCTCTTGGATGGATCCCTCACCTTGGAGGCCATGATCTCCTGTACCTGATTGAACTTCTCCGGAGTGATGATCGTCTCCGCCTCGTGTTTTATCAGAAGCTCCTCCCATCTCATATATCCCGCATATACAGGGTTGTGGAGTACGTTCCTGAGGTTGTATTTGTTCCATGGATTTCCTTTGCGAGTGAGGTTGCCGGACCTGTTTAGGTCGTAGCAGATCGCATCCATCGACATACCGGACAGATAGGAATCGAACATCTCCGATACTATGGGGAACTCATCCGGGTCCGCTTCCAGAGCTCCGTCGGTTATCCTGTATCCGAAGGGAGGTGTGAATCCCATGGTCCTCTTGTAGGATTCCGAATCCTCGAGGGTCTCCGCCTTTTCCCTCATACCCACATAGGTTCTCTCACCGATCTGTTCGCTCTCCAGTTGGGCTATACGTTGGATCATGTCCACGACGAACCTTCCCAACGCATTGGTCGTGTCCAGGGCCTCGGAGGATGAGACGAACATCTTTCCCTTGGAGTTGAGCTCCTCCATCATGTTCATGAAGTTGCGACTGTTCCTGTGGATACGGTCCATCTTGATGACCACGATCACATCCCAAGTGTCGATCTCGGCCATCATCCTGCGGTATGCCGGACGTTTGGTGTTCCTTCCGGAGTATCCGTCGTCCTCGTAGACTGCGACCACATCCCAGCCCTCGGCCACGCAGTAGTCCTCGAGGATCATCTTCTGTGCATCGATCGAATAACCTTCGGCCGCCTGTTCCTCGGTCGATACCCTCACGTATACAGCAGCACGCATGGGATCATTGGATCGGTAGCGGACCGTTGATCCTCTCGTAGGTCTCGATATCTATTATCGGTTCCTGCTCCCCTCTACGGAGGATTCCATCCCATCTCTGATAACCTGTGTATATGGGATTGTGCAGTATGTTGCAGACGGACTGCTTGTTCCACTGTCCGCCCTTCTTCGCGGGTATCTCCGCCTTGTTGAGGAAGGAGGCGATGTCATCCATGGTGGATCCACGGGTGTACATGTTGTAGATCGCCCTCACGGTGTGGGCCTCGTCCTTGACCACTTCTAGTCTGCCCTTGCTGTACACATATCCATAAGGATGTCCGGATCCGAGGTTCCCTGTACCGTTCTGGGCCTTGTACTCCATGCCGATCCTGACCCTCTCGCCGATCTGCTCGCTCTCGAGCTGGGCGATACGTTGCATGATGTCCATGACGAAACGTCCCATGGCGGTGGTGGTATCGAACTTGTCCTGCATGGAGTTGAATTCCTTTCCCTTCTCACGCAGGTCGTCCATCATCAGTGCGAAGTTCACACTGTTCCTGTGGATACGGTCCATCTTCATGACAAGGAGGATATCCCATTGGTCGGATTCCTCCATCATCCTGTTGTACTCGGGACGGTCGTTGGTACGACCTGAGCATCCCTCATCCCTGTATGTGCCCGCGACATCCCAACCGCGGACCCTGCAATAGGCCTCCATCCTCTTGATCTGCGCGTCGAGGGAGAATCCCTCCTTCGCCTGATCTTCTGTGGAGACCCTGGCGTAAAGTGCTGCACGCATGCATCCATCCCGAGAGTGGATTGGTGTGTTTTGTATAAAAGGGTTCAGCGAAATCTGTTAAAATTGGCTAGGATCTCTTGCATGTGGTTGTAGTCCTCCCACGACTCCTCCTTTATTCTGGAGGTTCATGAACAACATTGGTGGATTGTTGTTATCGATGTTCCTCTCGCTCTCTGGGAACAGTCTATGCACCTTCTTCTGATCTCAATACTGGTGGGATTCAGATTATTGGTGGTGTTGATGAAGTCATCGTTGGTCTTGTTGAAGGCAATTGGATGATTGATAGAATCTAAAAAGGAAAGAGTTTGGAAAGAGGTTTGTTGGGTTTTCAATCCCTTTGTGATCGTAATCACATCATTCCGGGCATTCCACCTGCTCCCTGGGGAGGTGTGGGGGGTGCCCTGCGGGATGCGATGACATCGTCGATCCTGAGGATCATGTTGGCGACCTCCTCTGCGGAGTTGATGGCCTGGACCTTCACCCTGAGGGGCTCGACGACGTTCTTGGCGAGCATGTCGACGGCCTCTCCGGAGTCGAGGTCGATTCCGAAGTACTTTCCGTCGGCGTTCTTCTTCTCGTGTGCGTTCTTCAGCTTGATGATGCTGTCGATGGGGTCGATTCCGGCGTTCTCGGAGAGGGTCCAGGGGATGATCTCCATTGCCTTTGCGAACTTCTCGATGGCGAGCTGCTCCCTTCCTCCGACGGAGGATGCGAAGTCCATGAGCCTGAGCTCGAGCTCGATCTCGGGTGCTCCTGCTCCTGCGACGACCTTTCCGTCCTCGATGGCGACTCCGACGACACGGATGGCGTCGACGAGTGCCCTCTCGACTTCCTCGAGCACGTGCTCGGTTCCGCCACGGGCGAAGATGGTGATCGCCTTGGGGTTCTTGCATCCGGTGATGAAGGCCATTCCGTCCTCTCCGACCTGCTTCTCGTCGATGGCTCCTGCGGTTCCGAGATCTGCCTCGGTGAGCTCCATGACGTTTCCGACGACGGTTGCTCCGGTTGCCTTTGCGATTGCCTCGAGGTCGGACTGCTTGAGCCTCCTGTATCCGAGGATTCCGTTCTTGGCGAGGTAGTGCTGGACGAGCTCGTCGACTCCCTTCTGGCAGAAGACAGCTGTTGCTCCGACGGATTTGATCTTCTCGACCATGTCCTTCAGGGTCTGCTCCTCCTGGCTGAGGAAGGAGGACATGGAGGTGGGGTCGGTGATCTGGATCTGGGCGTCGAACTCGGTCTTCTTGACCTCGAGGGGGCAGGAGAACAGAGCGATCTTGGCGTTCTCGACGTGGGTGGGCATCCTGGAGTGGACCTTCTCCTTGTCGATGACGACTCCCTGCACGAGGTAGGTCTCTCCGATGACTCCTCCGACCTTCTTCTCGATGCGGATGTTCTTGGTGTCGACGACTCCATCCTCCTCGACGGATTTGCATGCCTTGACGACGATGTCTGCGAGTGCGTCCTCCTCCTCTCCGACGGATTTTCCGGTGAGGGCGGTGGCTGCGACCTGCTTGAGGATCTTGTCATCCTTGGCGTCGACGGCGATCTCGTTGAGGACCTCGACGGCCTTCTGGGCTGCCATCTTGTATCCGTTGGTGATGACGGTGGGGTGGACGTTGGCGTTGATGAGCTCCTCGGACTGTTTGAGAAGCTCTCCGGCGATGACGACGGAGGATGTGGTTCCGTCTCCGCACTCGGTGTCCTGGGTCTTGGCGACCTCGACGACCATCTTGGCTGCGGGGTGCTGGACGTCGATCTCCTTCAGGATGGTGACTCCGTCGTTGGTGATGACGACATCTCCGATGGTGTTCACGAGCATCTTGTCCATTCCCTTGGGTCCGAGTGTGGACCTGACAGCATCTGCGACGGCCTTTGCCGCGGAGATGTTGTTGAACTGTGCTTCCTTGTCTTTGCTTCTCTCGGTGCCCTCTTTGAGCACGATGACAGGCTGATTTCCAGAACCGTACATAGGTTTGTCACCTTGTTTTATCTAGGTGACAATAGTTTAGAACTTCTATTTGAAGTTATCTGTTTTACGTTTCGTGAACGGTGTAATAGTGAAGGTCACGGCTTAAAAACGTGCCTAACGTCCAGACCCCTCAGGCGACCCTCCCTCACCAGAGCGCTCTCGGATCTTTCGGATCCCGATATCCCCATGCGCATCATCCTCGATGGGTCGACGTTCCTGAAGTGCAACGGATTGTAGTAGATTATCTCCACACCGGTTTCTTTGATGGCATCCAGCAGTTCCCCCTCATGTCCCTCGAGTGTGCTCATGACCGGTGCCACGAGGGCGTATGCTCTCACTCCGGCATCATGGAGCCTCGTCATAGCATCGATCCTCTTGGAGGGAAGGGGTGCACCCGGTTCCGTCATCTTCGAGATGCGGTCATCCAGGGTCGTCAACGTGATTCCCACAACTCCCTTGATGGTGGAGAGCAGTTCGGCATCCCTCACTATGAGGTCGGATTTGGTATGCATGTGTATCTCCATGTCGTTTCTCGCCAGGACCTCCAGGCACATGCGGGTGAGCATGAACCGCCCCTCCGCGTACTGGTAAGGGTCTGTGACCGTTCCGATACCGATGATGCCGTCGACGGCCGGAAGTTCCCTCGAGAGCCTCTCGGGGATGTTCCTCTTCACACGTACGACCCTCCATCTGGAGGGATCGGCATGGACCACTCCCGGTCCGTAGCAGTAGATGCATCCGTGCTCGCATCCGGTGTACGGGTTCAGTGCATAGTCCATCTCCGGGAGTCTGGATGGGGACAGGGCCTTCTTGCAGTCGATGTACTCGAAGACACCGTCCCATTCCCTGCGTTCGGTGGAGAAGTCCAGGAGTGTCAGGTCAGTAGAAGTCATCGATCCTCCTCTGGATGCGCCAATCGGTCAGGACACCCGAATGCCTGATCCAGGTTTCCCTCTTGATATCCATCATCCCCTCGATCTCCAACCACGCCCGATCCAGTGTATCGAAGTGCATGGGTTCGGTCTTCAAAGCGGCCCTCACGTTCTCCCTGACATTCCAAACGCCGACGGGCATGATATAGCCGGGGTGCGCCTCCCTCATTATCACGACCCCTGCGGTCCTGCCCTCCTTTATCAGGAGTTCGTTCACGGCCATCCTGGATGCATAGTAGCAGCCTCCTATGTGCGCATACTCCGTCCTTCCGTCGAAGAACTCGCAGTCCGATATGATGTCTATCTCCTTCCCCATGGGATTCCATGTGGTGTTGGGATACCAGGCCTCGATGAGCTCGAACCTCCATGTGCAGGGCATCATCAGAATGGCCCATCTGTTGTCAAGGGCGTTCCATCTGTAGAGTCTGAAATCATCTATAGTCTCATTGAACTTGGTCGTCTTCAAGAGATCCTTCCCTATGATATCGTCCACGGCGGTGATGCTCCATCTGGTGGGTACGAAGCGCCTGTTCCTGTCCACACCCATGGTCCCCACGGAGAACGCCTTCTGTATCTCGGATATCAGGGTGCCGTTCCGGTATGCCGCCACGACAGCGTCCGTCGCCCTCAGGTCCGTGTCATAGAAGTTCCGTTCCAGGTTCCTCTCGAACCTTCCGTTTCCCTTGGTGAACCCCTCCATCCTCGCGGAAGGTCCGAAGGGCTGGACCTCGTCGTCGAGGATGATCCTCCCGGAGGGTTTCTGTGAGAAAGCGGCCTCTACCTCCACGGGCTTCTCGGTCAACGCCAGTTCCTGGACGCTGTCGACGATCCTTCCGCCCTTCCTGAAGTCGGTGGCATCTATCCTGTACTTCCCCCTGACCAGTCTGAACCTGAAGTCCACGATCTCGTCGATGGATTTCCCCGTCCACAGTTCGGGTTTGTCCATGACGGATGTGTCACCGAACTCCGGGGGGAGCAACGGTCCGATGTCCACCTTGGGGTATCCGTAGCGTCCGACGAAGACCGCGGGGGGACTGCATCCGGCAAGGTCCTTCGTGTCTATCAGCGGCATCGTCTTCTGTCTCGAGTAGAACTTGACCATCAGGGGGCATCTGTCCTTCCCGCAGAGCCTGTGCGCTCCCTTGCATATGGAGCAGAGTCCCGATTCCACCTTCCCCTTCTGAGGAGGTGTGGTGGTGTCGAAGAAACGGAAGTTCCCGGTCATGGTATCAGTAGAAGTCGTCCAGCCTTTTCTGTATCTTCCACTCTTTGATCACGGTGGAGTTCCTCATCCATGTCTCCTTCTTCACATCCATGTAGGAATCGACCTTTGGCCACAGGCCCTCCAGGGTGTCGCTTGTGATCGGGGGCTGTCTCAATGCCGCCCTGACGTTTTCGCGTATGTTCCACACACCCAACGGGATGTCGTATCCCGGATGGATCTCCCTCAGGACGATCACTCCCGCACTCCTGCCCTGATCCCGGAGGAGCTCGTTTACCGCCAATCTCGCCGCGTAGTAGGCACCTCCGCATTTCGCATACTCGGTCCTTCCGTCGAAGAACTCCGAATCCGCCGTTATGTCTATCCTGGTGGAGCTGGGGTTCCAGCTGGACTGTGGGAACCAGGCCTCGATCATCTCGAACCTCCAGCTGCTGGGCA
>JAEDJU010000214.1 GCA_016296195.1 Candidatus Methanomethylophilaceae archaeon
AATGGTGATTCAGATCGAGGTAATATGAGGGCGATTTTATCTCTCTGATGCGCCCACATGCCCTGGGGCTCGCTACGATCACGGATATCCCTGGTTCCAATGAAAGCGCTTTCTGAGAACTCAGTATTACGATATCGATGCCGTCCCTCTGCATATCGATATCATCTGCGAGGAAGGAACTGATGGCATCCACCACCAACATCATCCCCTCCGACCTGCAGAAATCCGACAGCATCCCGATATCATACAACTGTCCCGTGGAGGTCTCATCGATGTTCACCAGCAATGCGGAATAACCCCTCCCACGATATGCCTCAAGATGGTCACGGGTCAACGTCTCTCCGAAAACCAGATCGACCGAATCGTACGGCACCTGATGGACGTCACAGATCTCTGTGAATCTCCTACCGAAACCACCTCCGACTATTACCAGAACCCTGTCCTTGGATGTGAAAGTGTTTGATACGGCGGCCTCCATGGCACCGGTACCGGAAGCAGTCAGGAAAGCCACCTTGGATGCATCCGATGCACCGAGAAGCCTCTTGAGAACAACCTCCGAATCCAACATCATTTCGGAGAATTCCTCCGTCCTGAAGTATGGGAGCTGTTTCCCCGATTCCTCAAGGATCTCTGGATACATCATTACTGGTCCGACCGTGAAAAGCCTCATCGTATCATCCAAACTAAACCGCTATCAGGATGGCAAATAAATAACCTGCCAGCAATCGCTCCAAGTGCCAACGATGCATGTTTTTGTCATATCAGAATGAGGGTCCAGAGATATATATCCGAACTACAGAATCAAATAAACGCAGTCCGATAACCCCTCGTGAACGATGTTCAATCAACCCTCCTCGAAATGTACAAAGACGTGAAATCCGTCCTCGAGGAAAATGAAATCAAATTCTACGTGCACTTCGGCACCGCCATAGGTGCCGTGAGGCATGACGGTTTCATACCATGGGATGATGACATCGACATCGCCGTGTGGAGGGAGGACATACCTCGTATAGACAAGGTCCTGTCCGAAGGCCTTGACCGCGAGAAATACTACTATCATGTGTCCTCTGCCGACACCCATCCGCATGTCATACGCAAGTGCGATGATTTCGAATCTTCCCTGAAGAACAGGGAGGCACCTTTCATCGATCTGTTCCCGATCGACAGATACCCCAGAGGAGGAGTCAGGAGGAAACTGTGCAACATGTGCATATGGGGCGATGTGGGTTCTGTATGGGCGATAGACCACACGGATTCGGTGACTCTTCACAGGATTGTGAAATGGATACCCGGGGTATTCGAACGTCTGGCGGACAAACTTGTGGAGGATGATTCCGAATTCAGCGTCGTTCTGGCAACCCAGTTCAAAGAATACATCTTCCCCCGTGACTATTATGGAACACCGATATACCACGTGTTCGAGGACACAGAGGTACCTCTACCGGAGAAATGGGATGAGATCCTCACCGCCATGTTCGGAGACTACATGACGCCGCCTCCCGAAGACAAACGTACCGGGGCAAGCGGATTCCCTTGCGGAGCATACAAGGATTACATCATGGACAGAAGATCTGGACGTGCCTGATCCGCCCATCACCAATATTGATATGGAATGAACATTTCTGGCGCCTACGGCGTGACCAACGCACCGGATGGTTTCGGAAATGGATACGGGTGAATCGGAGACTCAAAGACTGCACGAGATACTTATGCAAATGACATCGGATATTCATGATGCGTTCGTATCGGATGATATCCCCTACTTCATTGTCGGTGGAACGGCCATAGGGTGTGTACGTGACAAAGGCCGGATGGTGCCCTGGGACGATGATGTGGATATCGTCTTCGATGCATGTTAGTCTGAAAGGATCAGAGAATCACTTCTGAAACACCTGTCGGAGAAGTACATAATCGAGATGCCCGATTCCAAGGAGAATCACAAAGGCTACTTCCGTGTGGTGATGCCAAACACCTGCCTCATCCGCAGTGTGTACGACAGGAATCACAAGGGGATATCTGTGGAACTGTTCCCCATGATCGGTGTCCCAGACAATGGGATACGGAGAAAGATCCAGTTCCTGATGTCCCATGCACACATCCTGCTGAACATGGCCGGAGACTACGTACCTAGATCGATGGTTCCCATATGCATCGGATTCAGGAAAGCCATCAGAATGGTCATGGACAGGATCGGTGAAGGAGACGACTGCTCCTGCATATCCCCTCTGAACGGATGCTTCTTCGATGAGATAGTACCACGTGATGTGTTCGGGGATCCGACACCTCGCGAATTCATGGGAACAAAACTCATGTTCCCCCAAGATCTTGAAGGGTATCTCAGCATGGTCTATGGCGATTACATGTCGCTTCCGCCAATTGAGAATAGAAAGCCCAGCTACATTGTCCTGGACACCGAGAACGGATGGGAAGGGCACATGGATGAAGCCCGTGCGATACAGAAAAAGGAATCGAGTAGGGAGTGAGGCTCCACCTCGCTTCCCTCTCACACCACCGTGCGTACTTCTCGTACACGGCGGTTCAT
>JAEDJU010000215.1 GCA_016296195.1 Candidatus Methanomethylophilaceae archaeon
CTTCGAATCGATCCCGATGGTCATGGAGGTGATGAGAGCACTTCGTCCGAGCGCGAAGGACCTCATTTAAATCCTGCCCACCGGGCAGGATTTTGACCAAAGCACTCTCCGATACAGTGGATACTCTCGACAAATCAGGATCATTTTCCACTCAGGGAATCCACGATTCTGAATATTGTTTACTTTTGAGTATGTATTTTATATCATACGTTATGTATATGCTATTGTATGCTTTCGGGATTGTTCCGTTGTGTAGCTGGCAGGGTTAACGGTGGGAAGGGAACCGCACCATCGTGTCTGGCCGATGGCCATGGGAGGGGGTCTGGCGATTGTAAGAGTGACCGCACACTCGCTCCGTTAAATGCAGAATGTGAAATCGGAACAGATGGAGAGAATATGGTTACGGAAGCAACTAGTTGCAATGTGTTGTATCAAAACATACCGATGATCAACGGACGTCCCGATAGAAGGAAGATGATAGCTATATCCACCATATGGATCGGTGGTTGTTCTCTGAGGGATATGAAGAGGCTCCGCAGGTTTATCCTCAGGAGATGTTCTGATGGAGGGCAGTTGACACATGATCAGTTCATGAGATTCTACTCGGTCTTGGACCTTCTGTGGACAACAGGTTTTCTGGCTATGAGGTTTCATACAACCAAGGATGAGACATTACGAATCACGGAGAAAGGTAAGAAGTACCTGGCCTGGTTGGATAAGGAACTGGGTGCGGAGATCGATTGTAGAATTGACGGTGAACCCATATTGAGAACCCGTATGTTGTCCGATCCCGAGGAGGAGCAGTAACATGCATGAGTATGTATGGATTCCTCATATCCACTCCGAGGTAACAGAGAACTTCTCTGAATACGATCTGATGGATCTTCCTCTAATAGGAAAGAAGAGGTTCAGTTTATCGGATCCGTCCAATGATGTGAGGATAATTACAGTCGTCTGTGTGAATGCTGACAACATGCATGACATCATTTTTGACGTTGGTTATGGTGGTTCAACATTGAGGGTTGATGTGGATGTGATGAGCAATGGGCTCTGTTGCATTGATATCGAATCCGAGGGTCACTTGGATGATGTTATCAGGAATGAGATCTCGTTTGCAGTGTCCTCAATGATAGCCTCGTTCATCGGTGGAAATTCTCAGGGTAAAGAGGATGATATGGTCTGTGTAACGATCGATCTTTCGGGTGTATTTGGTCCGATCACGGCAGAAAACGAGTATGATGCTGTCATGCAGATGTTCGATTCGATGATCATCTCATGCCGGACCAACGTCAGTGATATAATGAGATCCGAAGACGATTACATCACATTGTTCGGTCGTATCGGAACGTTGATCGAGAACGTTTCGAACGCAGAGTTGTTCGTTTCATCGGTGAGGAGCATAGTGCCTGAAGAGTACGATGGGATGATGGAGACATTGAAACGTTACCGTCAACGCATCGATGACCGTAGTCGTACCATAAAGATCGAGAACGATATCAGAAGTGAGGCCGGACAGAGACAGCTCAACAGGTTCACACTATCCATAAACAGAGGGATGTACTATCTGTCGGTTCTCGGCATAGCCGTGGGGATGTTCGGTGCCTCTATCGTCGCAGACTGCATCGGATTCCTGGGCACAACATCGAAGGCCATCATCATTTCGGCCACATCCGTTCTCGTTCTGGCGGTCTGTTGGAGGATATGCAGCAGGAGGTCCGACGATATCGACGATGCCTTGTCCCCGTCATTCGAACGATCTCTGTGACCATCATGGAAAAAGCTCATTCCGGCTGATGGGCCTACCCTTTTTATCGTGATAAAACATCTTCGACTCATGAAGGACGGTTCCCGCGGATTGTTCGTCACCATAACGGTCATCCTGATCCTTCTCATCGTAGGATTGTTCTCCGCGGGTTCTTTCGAGCCCCAGGACCATGGATCCGAGGACCGCATCGGAACGTGGTACACCGTCACATCCTTCGAGGCGGATGTGGTCAAAGGTGTCATCACCGAGACGGGACACGTTCCGGGTGACGGTTCCCTGGAGATAACCATCTCCCGCGTTGGGGACGGCATGTTCATGGGTTCCTTCGACGGACGTTCCGTTCAGGGAGGTCTGAGCGGTGACCGTCTGGAGTTCAGCTACTACTACCCTTCCCTGGGGTACACGGTACAGTTCGACGGGAGGTTCATCCAGGACGACCTCCTGTACGGCGTCATCACCAGCTACAGGTGGAGTTTCGAAGGCTCCATATCCACGGTCCTGATGAGCCGTTCAGATTCCTTCGTGTCGATCGATCCGCCCGAGTTCCCCAAGATCGATGGTGCCACCGGTCTGGGTGGGACCATGTTCTCATCCGGAGAGACGACTACCCTCGAACCTGCTGACATACTTGTTTCCGATGTTTCCGGTGGCCTCGTGTTCGCCTTCATAGACATCGGTGACGGAAGGTCCGTTCCCCTGTACATGGCATATCTCGGAAGCGATCCGGACGG
>JAEDJU010000216.1 GCA_016296195.1 Candidatus Methanomethylophilaceae archaeon
GTCACCATAGGAACGTCATTTCGCTCCATATCCATCCATATCTCAGTCCCGACTATAGATTATCTGGATGATACTGTTCTCATGGTGATAATGTTATATAGCCGATAACGTATTTCTCAGACATGGAGTACGAGGAACTCATCCGCTGCTTCGACAATCCGGTCAGGAGGAAAGTGCTGTCCGCACTAGTGGACGACGGACCCATGACCCCGAGGATGCTCCTCCAGACGCTGCATTCCACATCCCAGGCCACGCTCTACCGTGCCATCTCCAGTATGGAGGCCGAGGGATTGATCAAGGTGGTGTCCGAGGAGAAGAAGAGGGCGGTGACTGAGAAGACCTACGGCCCGTCCGGTGAGTACGACGGCCTCAAGGAGGCCATCATCAGGGACAACAACGGACCTGCATACAGCGCCTTCATCGGATGGTACATGCACCGTCTCTTCTCTCAGTTCAGGAGGTACGGCGAGCGTCAGGACATAGACATCGCCAAGGATGCCTCTGGATTGTTCGAAGGTACCGTGTGCATAGACCAGGCGGACTTGGAGAACTTCTTCAGGGATATAGCCGAGGTCTGCAGTAAGTACTCCATGAAGGGAGAAGGCGACGGAAAGCATGAGCATACAGTCGGTGTGATCGTCGCACCTCCAGGGGAGATGAGTTGAATGGACCCTAACATGACGTACGGAGCCGCGAGGCTCACCGTGAAGATGATCGAGGATGCCGTGGCTAAGGACACCATGGTCAACATCTCGGTCGCAGGGATCCTTCTAGTAAGCGATGACGTCACCCCGGACATGGTCAGGGACCATGTTGGATACGTCTTCGTGAATGGGATGATCCTGGCATCTCCCGAGGTGAAGGCCATCCTTCTCGAGAAGGACTGTGCCGTTCCCACGATGGGGAAGAAGATCAAGGGTGCGGATCTGAGCTGATACAGGCGCTCACTCGGCATACCAACCGGTAACCAACATAAAGAGCCATTCCCGGGCCCGGTCAGGGTCCCGGGAGTACCACAACACATTCCATATCCCTATGTATTTTCCGTACCGGAATCTGCGGATTCCGTAGGTTCAACGCTGTTTTCCCTCGGGATAAACGACGTTTCCTCCGAATGGTGATAAGAACAGTTTTATTGGCGACTACCTTTTACGGCACGGTGTTATATTGGACTACCTAGTACTCGTGGCGTTCATCCTCTACTTCGTCATAGTGCTGTGCGTGGGCTTCTATTTCTACAAGCGCTCCCACAGCATGGAGGATTACATCCTCGGCGGACGTCAGATGAACCCCTACGTCACGGCCCTGTCGGCACAGGCGTCGGATATGAGCAGTTGGCTGCTCATGGGACTGCCCGGAGCCGTCATGCTCATGGGTCTCGGTGAGGCCTGGATCGGTATCGGTCTCGCCATCGGATCCTATCTTGCCTGGCTCTTCGTCGCCAAGAGGCTGAGAAAGCATTCGGTCGTATCCGGAAACGCGCTGACCATGCCCGAGTTCTTCTCCAACCGTTTCAGGGACGAGAAGGGATACCTCAGGCTCATCGCCAGCATCATCATCCTGTTCTTCTTCGTCATATACGTCGCATCCGGATTCAAGGGATGCGGAACCATCCTCACCACGATCTTCCCCGAGCTGGCGTTCAACGTCGCCATGGTCATCGGAGCGATAATCATCATCATCTACACCTTCACCGGAGGTTACAAGGCGGTCTGCTGGACCGACTTCATCCAGGGACTCCTCATGGTCGTCGCCATCGTCGTCGTGCCCATGGCCGCCATGGGTCACCTGGGAGGATGGGAGAACGTCTCCGCCTCTCTGGAAACCGTTGGTGTCGACAACTTCCTCAACCTGTTCTACGACGGCGGAACCGCACTGTCGTTCATCGCCATCGTGTCCCTGCTCGCATGGGGTCTCGGATACTTCGGTATGCCCCACATCGTCGTCAGGTTCATGTCCATCAGGAATCCCGAGGAGGTCAAGATCGCACGCAGGGTCTCCCTCGTGTGGATCGTCATCGCCCTCGGAGCGGCCATCATGGTCGGAATCATCGGAAGGGCATACTACATGTCCGAGTACGGAGGTGTGATCGGTGACGGTGGATACGATCCCGAGCGCATCTTCATCACCATGGCCGGAGACATGTTCGTCCCCGTCATCGCCGGACTGCTGTACGCTGCTGTCATGGCTGCGATCATGTCCACCGCGGACTCACAGCTCCTCGTGGCATCCTCGTCCATCACAAACGATGTCCTGGGAAAGAGCAAGAGGTTCAACTTCTCCGACGAGAAGCTGATGTGGATCTCCAGGGCCGTCGTCGTCATCGTCGCGGTCATCGCACTCTGTCTCGCCATGTTCGGTGGGAACAACATCATGGGTCTCGTGTCCTACGCATGGGCTGGATTCGGAGCGGCATTCGGTCCCCTGATGATCCTCTCCCTGTACTGGAAGAGGATGAACATCCAGGGTGCCATCG
>JAEDJU010000217.1 GCA_016296195.1 Candidatus Methanomethylophilaceae archaeon
GCGCATTCTTGAGGAGTTGGAGAAGGAAAACGTCATGAATGGTTGATCGGGCATTCCGCCCATCAACCTCTTTTTCATCCAACATTTTAATCTTTTTTTACATACTACGCCCATAGTGGTAATGTGTCATCGTGGCGTAAACGCATCTTTTTCCTTTGGTCGTATGTTACACATCATCGTTTATAATTATTCAACAATTTTATTGTTGTTATTAATCTTTTTATCAAATCGATTAATGTCATTATATTGTTCTGTAATGTACTATATAGAACATTATGATTGTTTAGATGATATGGTGTTACATCTAACTTATATCCACACTCCAAAATATCCAACCTAAATATTGGTCGATATAATGGAAAGAAAAAAGTTGATCGCGGTGATAGCTGTCATCGCGATAGTGATCGTCGCTGCCGGATCCTATGCGGTCCTTGGAGGCGAGAAGAAGGATGTCCTCATCGTTGAGACCAGTCCCGATTTCGCACCCTTTGACTACATGTACGGCAGTGAGTTCGTCGGGATCGATATGGATATAGTCCGTGCCGTCTGTGACGATATGGGATATGAAGTGGAGTTCAGACAGAACAGCTTCGATTCCATCCTCATGTCCGTTCCCCAGGGTAAAGCAGATATCGGAGCCTCCGGTTTCACTATAAGCGAGGAGAGGGCCAAGAGCGTCAGTTTCTCTCTGCCGTATGCCAACATCAACCAGGTCGTCGTCGCACCTGTTGATACCGACATCAAGACCCTTGAGGATGTGAAGGGAAAGATCATCTCGGTTCAGAACGGAACCACCGGTGCGGATTATGCCGCCACCGTCAGTTCCAGCGTCATCTATCAGAAGAGCTACCAGGATGTCATCCTCGATGTGACCACAGGAAAGGCCGATTGTGAGATCGTCGACAGTACCGTTGCCGTCGCACAGGTGGCCGCCCATCCAGAGCTCCAGGTCCTGGATATCCTGACCGATTCACCCGTTGAGGAGTACGGATTCATCTTCGCCAAGGAGAACACCGAACTCCTGAACGATTTCAACGCATCCCTCCAGAAGATCATGGATAACGGTGTCTTCGACAGCATCTGGAACTACTATGAGAAGAACGGATTCTCCCCCGAGACACCTTCCTTCTTCAGTTACAGGGGAGTCCTCACCGTCGAGACCAGTCCCGATTTCCCTCCCTTCGAGTACATCTACGGTACCGAGTACGCGGGAATCGACATGGACCTGATGCGGGCCATATGCTATGACATCAACTACAGACTTGTGATGAAGGACAACAACTTCGATTCCATCATCATGTCCGTCACCCAGGGCAAGTCCGACATGGGTGCCTCCGGATTCACCATAAGCGATGACAGGAAGGAGCAGGTCCTGTTCTCCGATCCCTATGCGGAGATCAAACAGGTTGTTGTCGTCAACAAGGATTCCAACATCAAGACGTTGGATGATGTGCGTGGAAAGACCATCTCCGTACAGACCGGAACCAGTGGTGCCGACTATGCCGCCACGCTGAGTTCCGACATCATCTATCAGAAGACATACTCTGATGTCATCCAGGACATTCTCACCGGAAAGGCCGATTGTGAGGTCGTCGACAGCACCGTCGCAGCCGCGCAGGCGGCAAGGAACTCCAACCTCAGGGTCCTTGACATCACGGATGCCGAGGTGGAGTATTACGGATTCATCTTCGCCAAGGGCAATCAGGATCTCTGCGATCTGATCAACGAATCACTGGCAAGGCTCACCGCCAACGGCACCGTCGATAAGATCATCTCATACTATGCGGACAATGAGTACAAGGAGGTCCCCTCCTACTACAGTTCCCATGACATCGAGGAGGCCGAGGTGCACGAGGGATTCTGGGGAGGTCTTTGGGACAGGATCAACAACGACTTCCTGAAGAACGACCGTTACCAGTATCTGTTCAAGGGATTGGAGAACACACTGATCATCACCGCCATCGCCCTCCTGTTGGGAATGGCCCTCGGTGCCGTGGTCGCAATGATCAGGAGCTCCCACGACATCACCGGGAAGTTCAGGATAATCAACGCGATATGCAAGCTGTATGTGACGGTGATCCGTGGAACCCCTGTGATGGTCCAGCTCATGATCATCTACTATGTGGTCTTCGCATCCGTCAACTTCAACCCCGTCCTGATAGCATCCGTCGCATTCGGACTGAATTCCGGAGCGTATGTGGCGGAGGTCATACGTTCGGGTATCAACGCGGTCCCCAAGGGACAGATGGAGGCATGCCGCAGTCTCGGTATGTCCAGCAGGATGGCCATGACCACGGTCATCCTTCCTCAGGCACTCAGGAACATCCTGCCCGCTCTCGGTAACGAAGGTATCACCCTGCTCAAGGAGACATCCGTTGCGGGATACATCGGAATCATGGACCTCACCAGGGGAGGAGATATCATCAGGGGACAGACCTATGATGCCCTGCTGCCCATGATAGTG
>JAEDJU010000218.1 GCA_016296195.1 Candidatus Methanomethylophilaceae archaeon
CCTGAGCGAGTCCGAGGAGTCCATCCACAAGCACAACGCCTTCGCCGAGAGGGAATCCACACTCGGTGAGCTCCGTGCCGAGAACTCCAACTGAAAAACCTTCAATCCCTGAATTCTAAAATGGGAATGGGGGTGGGTCGGAGGATCATTCCTCCGGATCCACCTTCTCCAGTTTTACATCCATGACGGATATGTCCGAGACGTAGACGTTCTCGGGACACTCCAGGTCATCGAGGCATCCTACCCAGTAGACGACCAGGCCGGGTCCGAAGAGCTGTGTGTACGGCACCAGCTGCTTCCTGGAGTTGAACCTGAACTCGGTGTTGTCTCCGAAGGAGGCCTTGCTCTCGACCCAGTAGATCTTGTGGCCGTTGTACATCACGGGCTCGTCCAGGAGACAGTCCGGGGTCTTGGTGAACTCCGTGCCGCGGAGGTCGTTCTCCGTGCGGTAGGTGATGCCCTGTCCGTCGAGCCATTGGTGTAGGAGGTCCTCTCCCCAGAGTCCGCGTTCCCTCTGCCTGTCATTGGCCTCGGGGGAGTAGACGATGTCGTTGGCGATGGCCTCACGGACCTCATCTGCGGTCTCCTCGCTCTCCAGGAGGTCGGGGTCGTGGATGTAGCTCCAGAACTCCTTCTTCGAGGCCCCGTCCTCCAGGAAGATGAACATGGCTGTGAGGATCGGCGGGAACCTGTACTTCTCCGAGAGCTGCATGATGGACTTTCCCTTGGTCCACTCCTTCAGCATCTTGGGGGTGTTCTGCTTCACCACGTAGAACCTCTTCTTGACCTCCCTGCTGGTCTTCTGCGTGAACAGGGTGTCCAGGAGCCTCTCGTCGTACCTGTCCGCCAGGGCTCTGACGTCCCTGGCGGTTTTCAGGCTGTTGTAGAGTTCCTTGTACTCCTCGTACTTCACCCTATCACTGGCCGAGGTTCTTGCAGAGATCCTCGACTGCGGAGATGACGACGTCCTTCACCATGGATGTGGGGGGACAGTAGGCGTTCTCCGAGCGCATGAGGAAGTCCTCCGCGGTCATTCCGTTGACGGCTGCGGCGGTGAGCCAATCGATACGTCCCGTGGCCTCTTCGCCGGCGATGATCTGTGCTCCGATGATCCTGCGGGTTGTCCTGTCGGCGAGGACCTTGACCTTGAGCTCCTTTCCGCCGGGGTAGTACCTTGCACGGGTGAGTCCCTCCGCCTTTCCGGCGACGACATCGATTCCGTACCAGGATGCGAGACCGAGGGAGAGTCCGGTTCCTGCGATTTGCTTCTCGCCGATGACGCTGACCCAAGGGCTGGCGACGGGTCCGAAGAGCAGTTTGTCCGAGGATACGGCGTTGTTACCTGCTACGCGTCCCTGTTTGACGGCGGTGGATCCGAGCTGACTCATCGTGGCTCCGGGCATGATGGCGGACTCGCACTGGACGAGGTCTCCTGCGACGTAGATGTCGGGCACGAGGCGTCCCCTCTTGTAAGGTTGGAGGGTGGGTGCGACGATGAGTGCGTTGAGGCATCCGATATCGAATCCAAGTGCCTTGGGGATGTCCAGGTTCGCGCGGATTCCCGTTGCGAAGATCATGACCTCGCAGGGGTACTCCTTTCCATCGGCGGTGACGCTGGTGACCTTGTCGGTACCGTTGACAGACTGGATGGGGGCCTTCATGACGAACTTGATGCCCTTCTCCTCCAGGTGTGCCTGGATCTCGTCGGCCATGTCCTTGTCGGCTATACGGGGGATGACCTGGTTCATCATCTCGATGACGGTGACGTCCTTGCCCATGGCCTTCAGAGAGACCGCGAGCTCGAGTCCGATGACTCCCGCTCCTCCGATGACGACGTTCTGTGCATCCTTCAGTGCTGCCTGGATGCTCTTACCGTCTTTGATGGTTCTGACGATGAAGACGTTGCCGAGGTCGGCTCCCTGTATGGGGGGTACGAAGACCCTTCCGCCTGTCGCGATGACGAGGGAGTCGTAGCTATAGGTGTTTCCTCCCGCAGTGACGGTCTTCGCGGCGTCATCGACGGACTCGACCTTGGTCTTCGTGAACACCTTTATCCCGCGCTCCTTCTCGTAGAAGTCGGGTGTGTGCATGACGATGTCGGTCCAGGCGCTCTTTCCCTCGATACCCCAGGGGATGGCGCAGGGGGAGTAGGCGATGTCCTCATCCTCTGTGAATACGGTGACGTTGCATTCGGGATCCTTCTCTTTGGCGGTGGACGCCGCGGTCATTCCGGCGGCTCCAGATCCGATGACAATGATTGACTTAGCCATATGGCTTACCTGCCTTCGTATAGGGGGGTTGGATAAAAACATTGTCGGGCGCGCACGTATAAGGGAAAGAGCGCAGATGCGATGGAAATGACCGATCTGGCACATCGTATACTTCGGGTGATCGGCGGTGTCATCGGAGCATCCTCCCGGTTGTTCCGGACTCGTATTCGACGGGCGAGGG
>JAEDJU010000028.1 GCA_016296195.1 Candidatus Methanomethylophilaceae archaeon
ATCTGCGACATCGACATGGAGAAGAAATTCGTCGCGATCAAGATGCACTTCGGGGAGCTCGGAAACCTCTCGTTCCTCAGACCGAACTACGCCAAGGTCGTCGGGGACCTGGTGAAGGAGAACGGGGGCATACCGTTCCTGACCGACACCAACACCATGTACGTGGGGAAGAGGAAGCATGCGGTCGAGCACCTGGAGACCGCGAACCTGAACGGATTCAGCCCCATGTCCACGGGATGCCAGATAATCATCGCGGACGGACTGAAGGGGACGGATGACGTGGAGGTGCCCATCGATGGCGAGTATGTGAAGAAGGCTATGATCGGACGTACCATCGTGGACTCAGATGTTCTGGTAACACTCAGCCACTTCAAATGCCATGAGCTCACCGGATTCGGAGGCGCGTTGAAGAACCTGGCCATGGGATGCGCATCGCGCAGAGGGAAGGTCGACATGCATGCCGCGAACAAACCTGTCATAGACGGTGATGCCTGCAGGGGATGCGGGGTCTGCATGAGGAACTGCGCCCAGGATGCGATCAGGATCGAGGGGAGGAAAGCCATCCTGAACGCGGACAACTGCGTGGGATGCGGAAGATGCATCGGTGCATGTCCGTTCGATGCGGTCATGGCCGACTGCGACCAGGACACCAGTGTCCTGAACTGCAAGATAGTCGAGTACGCCATGGCGGCGGTCAAGGACAAGCCCAACTTCCACATAGCCGTGATAGCCGATGTGTCGCCGTTCTGCGACTGCCACGGCGAGAACGACACACCGGTCATCCCCAACGTGGGCATACTCGCATCCACCGACCCCGTCGCCCTGGACAAGGCATGCGTGGACCTCGTACTGAAACAACCGATCCTCGGTAACTCCATGCTCGCGGCGAACGCCCGCGGTACCGTTCCCAAGGACTATTTCGGATGCATACACCCGATAACAAACTATATCAGCACGTTCGAGCATGCCGAGAGATTAGGTTTCGGAAACACCCACTATGAACTGATAACAGTCAGATGATGCCGGATGATATACGGGATATTCGAGATAGGGATGATGCTGTGCTTCGCGGCCGCATGGCCGTTCAACATCGCGAGGTCCTGGAAGGCCAGGACCGCCGTGGGCACGAGCCCCTGGTTCATGCTCGTGATCGAACTGGGATATGTCCTGGGGATGATCAACAAGGTCGTCAACGACGATGTGAACTACGTGTTCGCGTTCTACGTGCTGGACTTCGTCCTGGTGCTGATAGGATTGGCCATCTACGCTCGCAACAAGGCGATAGACCGTTCACGCGGAAGGGCATCTTCGGAATAAACGGATATTCTTATCAGAATAAACAGAGCGGTCCAAACCGCTCTTCTTTTTATATCACATCGATTTTCAAACCGGAACATGGAAAACACGGGCATAAGCAGGGAAGTGCTGAGAAGGCTCGACCGCTACAAATGGGCGATCTTCGTCACCATGGTCATCGGCTACTTCTTCGTGTACTTCCAACGCATATCCGTGAGCATAGTCGGAACGGACATCGTTGAGGAGGTCGGCGGATCCGTAGGGATTCTGAGCACGGCATATTTCTGGACATACACGCTGATGCAGATCCCCAGCGGACTCCTGGCCGACAGGGTCGGTCCCAGGGCTGCATCCGCAACGTTCCTCTTGATCGCATCCATCGGTTCCCTCATCACATTCGTCGGGGACCAGTTCTGGATGATGGTCCTGGGTAAGATCATGATCGCCGCGGGTATGGCGGTCATCTACATCCCGCTGATGAAGCTCATATCGGTCTGGTTCCCCAAGCAGGACTTCGCGGTCCTCAACGGGATCGTCATCGCCGTCGGTAACGTCGGTGCCATCGCCGCCAGCGGTCCCCTGGACATGCTCGCGAACGCGATCGGATGGAGGGATGTGTTC
This sequence comes from Candidatus Methanomethylophilaceae archaeon, assembly GCA_016296195.1. Lineage (GTDB taxonomy): Archaea > Thermoplasmatota > Thermoplasmata > Methanomassiliicoccales > Methanomethylophilaceae > Methanoprimaticola. Next base: position 1,918 of record JAEDJU010000028.1, read on the forward strand.
CTCGTCCTCGGAGTCATCACTCTGATCCTGGCGATGCTCTGCGTCGTGGTTGTCAGGGACCACCCGTCCAAGAAGGGACTCCCCTCCGTGGAGGAGGTCCAGTTCGCCAGGGACGGGACCAGGATAGTGGAATCATCAGCGGCCAAGATGCCGATGCTCAAGGGCCTGGCTGTGGTCGCCTCCGGAGGGAGGAGGTTCTGGTGCTGCGCACTGGCATACTTCCTCGTCTACGGATCCATAATGACCTTCCAGGGTACCTGGGCCAAGACATACTTCGACAACGTCTACGACTTCGCACTGGCCGCATCGTGGATGGTCACAATGATCGGAATCGGGAAGATCCTCAGCACGGTCGCCATCGGGGCACTGAGCAGCAGGGGCATACTGAAATCGAAGAGGAACACCATGATCGCGGGTACCGCATGCTTCGCCGTGATCTGGGCGGTGGTGTTCCTGATGGCAGGGGAGATCGACTCCTACTGGTTCTGGTTCGCCATCAGCTTCCTGTTCGGATTCTTCGGGGGATTCATGACACTGTCCTTCACCCAGGTGAAGGAGTGGTATCCCATCGCCATCTCCGGAACCGCGGTCTCGGGGATGAACATCTTCCTCTTCCTGGGGGCGAGTGTGAGCACATCCATATCCAGCTTCATCATCGGGACGACATATTCCCTGGAGAACTTCAGCACCCTCTGGGGCATAATGTTCCTGTTCTCGGTTGTGGCGATGGTCCTCATGGTCCTCTCCAAGGAGAAGGGTCCGGAGGACACACTCATCGGATTGGACAAGGTCCAGTGACAAACGCATGACGGGGGCGGGATACACGGGCACCATACACCCTGAGACCCGCCTTCCCATGCACCTATGAAACATTCACATTATGTCAACGATCCGGATAATCAGGGGTCGATTCCACACTTGTCACACACATGCGGACCTGCCCGAGCGAACCTATAAAAATAGACAGTAACCTAGGGCGCGCCCGATGGAAACCTTAGAGCAGTTGATTTCCAAAGCCGAGACGGGAGACGTGCGTTCCTGTTTCGAGCTCGGGCAGAGGTTCGCGGTCGGTAACGGTACCGACGCCGACGAATCCGAGGCATTCGGATGGTACTACATGGCGGCCAAGAAGGGATACGGTCCCGCCCAGTTCGTCATCGGTACCTGCTACGCCAACGGCATCGTCGTCGATGCGGACGAGGAGGAGGCATCCATGTGGTACTTCCGCGCCTCGATCATGGGAGACCTTGACGCCTACCGCGCCCTGTTGGACTACTACGCAACGCACGATACACCGGATGACGGTGCAGTGTTCGAATACTTCAGCAAGAGATCCGGATCCGAACCCGAGGCGATGTTCGTCCTCGGAAAGCTCCACGAGCTCGGCGTCGGAACCCCCTTCGACCCTCAGAAGGCCTACGAGTGCTACAACGCGGCCTACGAGATGGGAGACTGGAACGGGGCCTACGCCGTCGCCATGAGCAACCTCTACGGACTCGGAGTCCCCCGCGACCGTGCCAAGGGTGCCGCGATGCTCCAGGAGCTCGCAGGATACGGATTCCCCGCAGCCGCCCTGAGCCTCGCAAGATGCTACGAGTTCGGCTTCGGAGTCGAGCGTGACCACGCCAAGGCGTTCGGCATCTACAGCGACCTTGCGGACAAAGGGGTCGTCGCAGGCATGTACAACCTCGGAAGGTGCTACATGGACGGTATCGGAACCGAGAAGGACGGCAACTACTCGTACTGCTGGTACGCGGTCGCCGCCTCCAGGGGATCCCGCGACGGATTCTACGGACTTGCTAGATGTTACATGGGAGGTGTCGGCGTCGACAAGAACCGCGACGGCGGACTCGCCTTCCTCAACAAGGCCGCGGAGCTCGGCCAGACCGATGCGATGATCATGCTCGGACAGCTCTACGCCAAGGGCAAGCAGGTTCCCAAGAACAGCACGCTCTCGGCATCATGGTTCAGGAAGGCCGCGGACCTCGGCGACGGATACGCCCAGCTGGTCACCGGTGACAACCTGACCAACGGTTCCGGATTCAAGAAGGATTCCAAGGCGGCACTGGACTACTACAGGAAGTCCGCCGCACACGGCAACACCGTGGCATGCTACAACGTCGGAACCGCCTACGCACTCGGAAACGGTGTCAAGAAGAACGAGGAGGTCGCATTCGACTGGCTCAACCGCGCAGCCGAGGACAACTACATGAAGGCCCAGTTCTCCGTGGCAGAGGCATACGCCAAGGGAAGGGGAACCAAGAAGGATTCCGCCAAGGCCTTCGAGATGCACAAGGTCCTCGCCGAGAACGGATTCGGAAAGTCCCAGTACCATGTGGCATACTCCTACTTCGAGGGAATCGGAACCGACAGGAACGACAAACTGGCGTTCGAGTGGTTCAACAAGGGTGCGGAGAACGGCAACGTCCTGAGCCAGTACTACACCGGATACTGTCTCGCCAACGGTATCGGAACCAAGGCGGACCAGCAGAAGGCCCTCGTGTGGTACACCCGCGCAGCCGAGCAGGGACACGTCGTATCCAGGGAGATCGTCGAGGGCGTCACAGGAAAGACCGTCGAGATCAAGCCCGAGGAGTCCCCCTTCGAGTCCTACCTCCGTGCAGCCCAGAACAACGACCCCGATGCCATGTTCATCGTCGGACGCTGCTACCTGGACGGAGTCGGAACCGAGAAGGACGAGGCAGAGGCCAAGAAGTGGTTCAACAAGGGTGCCGCAGCAGGCAACGCCGCTTCCAAGAGGGCCCTCGCCCAGCTCAGAAGACCCGCAAAACAGTGAGTTCGAAACGAGGGGGCAACCCCTCCACCTTTTATTTTTAACAAAACCTGTGAATCGATCGCATCGAAGTGGAAAAGTGCCCGGTCCGGACGTACACGGACCGATTTGGCGTTTTCAGAGGACGAAGACCGAGACGAGTCCGACCACAACGAGGATGGCGAGACTGATGACGGGCATCGCGTTGACGAATTTGTCCTGCTTGGATACCTTTGCGTCCATGCAACCGCATCTGGATATCCCTATAAATTGACTCTCCCGAACGAATCCTGACAGAGCTTATATCCTAGCCATGATACGAGGTATCGAAGGAGAGCAGAGGTATGAGAACGATGGTTCTTTTCGTATGCTACGGCAACATATGCCGCAGCCCCATAGCGGAGTTCGTCTTCAGGGACATGGTCGCCAAGGCCGGACTCTCTGATTCCATAGAGTGTGCATCATGCGCCACCAGCGCGGACCATCTCGGAGACGGTGTGGACCCCAGGTCCGAAAGGGTCCTGGCAAAGCACGGGATCTCCTGTGCCGGCAAGACCGCAAGGAGGATCACCCGCGGGGATTTCGGTAACTACGACTACATCATCGGCATGGACCGCCGTAACCTGGAGTACATCAGGACCCTGGCACCCTCGCCGGATTGCTGCAGGATGGGCATGCTGATGGAGTACGCCGGAGGGGGAGAGGTCGCGGACCCCTGGTACACAGGGGATTTCGACAGGGCGTACGATGACATCGAGAGGGGATGCAGAGGGCTGCTCCACGCGATAATCGCCGAGAGGGGATGCGGGAGATGATGGTCCGCACATTCATCTCCATAAGGATCCCGGAACCCTCGTCCCTGAAGGGCGTCCTTGACGACGTCGGGAAGATCGACAACGTCAGACCATCCCCGCTGTCACAGATGCACATAACGCTGAAGTTCATCGGAGATGTGGACGAGAGGAGGATACCCAAGGTGGTGGAATCCGTCCGCGCCGCCTGCAGGGACAGGAGGAGATTCGACATCACCCTGTCCGGAACCGGATGCTTCCCCAACAGGAACAGACCCTCGGTGGTCTGGATCGGTGCATCCCCCGCAGAGGAACTCACATCCCTCGCCGACGAGATCGGGAAAAGGCTGTCATCCGCAGGGATAAAGTTCGATGACAAACCGTTAAAGGCCCATATCACCATCGGAAGATGCAAGGGTCCCGCCGATCTGTCCGGATTCCTTGATTCGCACAAGGGCGAGGTGTTCACCGAGTTCACCTGCTCCGAAGTTCTGGTCATGAAGAGCGTCCTCTCCCCGGCCGGTGCCAAGCATTCCGTCATCGAGCGTGTGGAGTTAGTATAACCGCACGGTCCCATGTTTATCAACGGTCCTATGGAATCCATCCGCATGGACCACAGGGCCAGAAGAATCAGCAAGGATGACAGCGGAGGGATAGAGGGCCTTCCGCTGCAGCTGATGATCATGATCCTGGTCGCCACAATGGGGACCGCGATCATCATCGGCTGGATGGGAAGCATAGAGACGCCGCATGCCATAGGGGATGTGGACGTGGATCCGGAGAAGGTGGACTCCGTCGGGGAGGAGTTCGGATTCACCGTCTACGTGGAGGATCAGGACGGGAATCCCCTGGAGGGTGCGACCGTCATCATAAACAACACCAACGTCACCGACGGTTCGGGGAAGACGCCCATCGAGATCACGGGATCCGACGGTGAGGCCACGTTCTCGGGATTGACCATGTCACGCCACGGAACGGTGGAGTTCATAGATATCACCGTCTCCAAACCCGGATACGGCGAGAGGGACGGGATCAAAGTGGTGGTGAGGTTCTGAGGACCGACCGGAGGGGGATCATGTCACTCCCCCTCAAACTCGCCATCTCGTTCATGGTGATCGGACTCATGCTTCCGACCATCATCTCCATGACCGACAATGTGTATGATGATTCGCAGGAGACGGTGATAAAGTCAGTGGCCACCGAACTGTCCGATGCCATGACCGACTGCTACTATGACGGGGTCGGCGATTCCAGGACGGTCACACTCACCATCCCGTCGGGATACTCCCTGGAGGTCGGCGGGGAGGGGTCGATGGCGTACACGATCAGGATCCTGCATGACGGAGAGGTGATCGACAGGGTGTATCTGGATTCACCCGGATTCCCGGTGATCGGTGGGACCACCAACATCCATGGCACCATGAGGTTGGAGATCTCGGCAACGGTCTCCGACGGGATTCCCGGAGTGGAGGTCCGTGTATGATCGAGTTCACCCTCTCCCGTGTGTGCATGTGCCTATGCGGGGTGATGATGCTAGCTGCCGCCACAGGATACCTCGGAGTGTTGGAAGAACAGAGGGAGGCGGATGCGGACCAGAATCTGGCGGATGACATCGCATCGATGTTGGATGCGTTCGAGATGTCCAAACTGGAGGAAATGTATCTGGATGGATCCTCGGTGCTTCCATCCGCCGACTTCAAGGTGAGGGTCGGGGATGGACTGGTGGAACTGATCCATGACGACAGGACGACCTACAGCAGAACGGTGTTCGGATCCTCGCTGGAACTCGACCACGGGACGTCAGTGGTCCTCCGGAGATCAGTCCCCGAAGGTCTCGGCGATGTTGCGGACGGTGTCCGTGAAGATGTCCATCTCCTCTAGGCTGTTGTAGAGGTACACGGATGCCCTGGCGCTGCCGTCGATACCGCGTGACACATAGAATGGATGCGCACAGTGCATTCCGGAGCGGATCATGATGCCGGCCATGCTGTCCAGCATCATGGCGATGTCATGGGCGCCGAGACCGTCGATATTGAACGAGAACACGCTACCCCTCCTGTCGGGATCGGTTGGTCCGACGGGATGGAGGTTCTTGATGTCCTCGAGACCGGACATCAGCCTCCTCATCAGCTCGGTGTCCCATCTCTCGATCTCATCCATACCTATCTTGGAGAGATATTCGAGTGCGGCCTTCGTCCCGATGATCCCCGCGTAGTTGTGGAGACCGGCCTCGAACCTGTCGGGTATCGGGGCGAGGTTGACGCTGTCGTAGGTGGCGAGACCCACCGTACCGCCTCCGAGGGTCATTGGCCTCAGATTCTCCAGGACCTCCCTCTTCCCGTACATGACACCCATCCCGGTGGGGCCGAGCATCTTGTGGATGGACATACAGTAGATGTCCACATCGGCCTTCTTCAGGTCCACGGGCATGTGCGGAGCGGACTGTGCCCCGTCCACCATGACGATGGCGCCCTTGTCATGGGCGATCTCGGTGATCGCACGGATCGGCAGGGTGCATCCGGTGACGTTGTTGCAGTGCTGGACCGAGACGACCTTCACCTTGGAATCCATGCACCTGTGGAAGGATTCGATGTCGAAGCTCCCGTCGGGTTTTGAACGGGACATACGGCGCTCCACACCCATGTTGTCCCTGAGGTAGAGCCATGGGACATGGTTGGAGTTGTGCTCCGCATCGGTGGTGACCACAACATCCCCCTTCTTCAGACCCAATCCGTAGGCAGCCGTGTTCAGACCCTCGGTGCAGTTCTTGGTGAAAACGTAGCAATCGGGATCGTCGGTTCCGAAGAACGATGCCAGGGTCTCCCTGGTCTCGTCCACGGCTATGGACACCTTGGTCGCCATGGAGTGCACGCTGCGACCTCCGCATGCGGGGTAGTTCTCGTAGTAATCGTCCATGGCCCTGATGACGCAGTCGGGACGCAGGGACTGACAGGCGCTGTCCATGTAGATGCCCAACCTCTTCCTGACGGTGGGGAAGTCCTGCCTGACCGATTCGATGTCCATGTGCCCCCTATCCCAATCGGATGTTTATAAAACCGTCCATCGCACCGTTCTTATACCCACTCAATGTTGAGAGACCCATGGTATCATTGAAGACGGAGGTCGGCGGCGTCATCCTGGAGAGACCGGGCATGGTCGCATCCGGCATCATGGACGAAACGGGCCCATCCATGGTCCGCATGCTTGAGAACGGGGCCGGGGCCGTTGTAACAAAATCGGTCGGACTGTCACCGAACGCCGGACACGCCAACCCCTGCTTCATGGAGGTCACCTCCGGATACGTCAACGCCATGGGACTCCCCAACCCCGGTATCGACCTGTTCAAGGAGGAGATGGATGTCGCCGTCCCCAAGGGGAAGATCGTCGGATCCATCTACGGAGCTACACCCGAGGATTTCTCGACACTCGCAGGAAGGATGGAGGACTACGGAGCATGTGCGGTGGAGCTCAACCTTTCCTGTCCCCACGCCAAGGGATACGGTATGGAGGTAGGAACGGACCCCACCATGGTGAAGGCCATCGTGTCCTCGGTGAAGGATGCAGTGTCCATCCCCGTATGGGCCAAACTCACCCCCAACACGCACATCCTCGCCGACATCGGAAGGGCTGTGCAGGATGCGGGAGGGGATGCGGTCGTCGCCATCAACACCCTGAAGGCAATGGTGATCTCCCCCGAGTTCGCGAGACCCGTTCTCAGCAACAAATTCGGCGGACTCTCCGGAGCCGCGGTGAAACCCGTCGGTGTCAGGGCCATCTACGACCTCAGGACCGTTCTGGACATCCCACTCATCGGTGTCGGAGGAATCTCCGACTGGAGGGATGCGGCGGAGTACATCATGGCCGGAGCATCCGCGTTCCAGGTCGGAAGCGCCATCGGAACCGTCGGCATCGATGTGTTCGATAGGATAAACAAGGGATTGGAGGAGTTCATGTCGGATTACGGCTATCAGTCCATTTCATCGATGGTGGGTGTTGCCCATGAGTGATGTCGTCACCATCAGCAACGTGATCGAGGAGGCGTACGACACCAAGACGTTCGTCTTCGACTGGGATGCAGAGGCGAAACCCGGACAGTTCATCATGATCTGGATCCCCGGTATCGATGAGATCCCCATGTCCATCTCGGGCATCTCCGAGAAGACCAAGAGCATCACGGTCAAGGCCATCGGAGAGGCCACCAGGAAGATCCACGAGCTCGTCCCCGGAGACCGCATCAGGATCAGGGGACCCTATGGGAACGGATTCGACCTGGACTGCGGTGAGAAACTGATCATCGGAGGAGGTGTTGGAACCGCCGCCATCATGCCCGCCGTGAAGGCCACGGGTGCGGACACCATCATCGCCGCACGTTCCGACAGGGACGTCATCATGGAGGACATCGCATCCGAGAGTTCGGATAACGTCTGGATCGCCACGGATGACGGAAGTCTCGGATTCCACGGCAACGCCGTCCAGCTGATGAGGGAGAAGGTCGCCCAGAAGCACTACGACTGCGTCCTGGCATGCGGACCGGAGGTCATGCTGTACTTCACCTACAAGGCATGCGAGGAACTCGGACTGAGATGCCAGCTCTCGTTGGAGAGGTACATGAAGTGCGGAGCGGGGGTCTGCGGATGCTGCGTCATGGATGATTCCAGGATCTGCAAGGACGGACCGGTCTTCGACAATGAGAAGATCGCGAAGCTCACCGAGTTCGGCGTCTCCAAGAGGGACGAGTGCGGCCGCACAGTGAAGTTCAGGTGATCGGGATGGTTCAGGCGGACCACATAGCGGTGACCCACGGAAGCCTGACGGTGGACGTGCCCCGCAACATCTTCAAGGGTCCCGACTGCACCCTCGACGAGGTGGCCGCCGAACCGTTCCGCAGACTCGTCCGCGACAGATACCCATGGGTGAGCGAGAACTCCGTGGATGTGCTGCTCAGGAAGGCCCGTCTGGAGATGATCCGCGTCAGGGACGAGGAATCCAACGGCAGGGAGCACAGCAGGGTCCTGGCCTCCGAGGGGAAGCTGGACGAGGCGATAAGGCACATGCAGCTCCACCTGGAGCTGGAACCGGACGATGCCGACTCCTGGTACGAACTGGGGAACCTGCTCTGCAAGGCGGGAAGGGCATCGGAGGGATACAAGGCGTTCAACAGGGGAAGGAAGGCGTTCAAGACCTCGCAAAGAGATCGTTGATCGCATCAACCACCTCGGGCACGGTGGCTCCCCATGGGACACGTACTGTGTTGCCATCTATCTCGTGCCCGTTCTTCACCTTACAACATTTCACTATGGTCCTGACATCGGGATCCACATAATCGGCAGGACAGACGTTTATGAACGGGACGTCGGAATGGTACAGTGATGTGTAGATCCTCTTGGACAGATGGCATCCGATGAGGGTGACCTCGTGCTCCACCTTGGGAGCATCATCCAGGAAGTAGAACGGCTTGTCGGCGTTGAGATGGGACACCCTGCAGGGGAACATGACGGCCTCGGTCTCCACCTCGGGGACCTTGTCGGCCATATCGATTATACGTTCCTCCTTGACGATGGGATGGTCGATGAACCCGGATGCCAGTGCGATGTCCACCAACACACCGAGTTTCGACGGGGACGGGGGGACGTTGTCCACGACCATCAGCCTCTGTGGCTCAAGATTCTTTATGAAATTGATGTGTGAGAACATCCCGCGCATGACCACACATTTTCCGGGGTACATGGATTGGAGTCCGGCCAAGGCAGGCGTGTTGAGCACATCGAGCTTCGGATCCTCGTGATAAACGGTGTCCTCCGGCAGGGATACGATGTCATAGGACTCCAACCTTCTGAACAGGTCCTTTCCCTGTTCCTTGTGTAACTCCAGCACCGCATACTGGTCCCCGTGATGCAGGACGAGGAACTCCGTGCGGACATATGCGGTCCAACCATCCATGAGACGGGCTATGGAATCCTCGTCTATGTCGAAATCCACATCGCGCATGGACACATCCTTGCAGTGCATGTCCGACAATCCTCCAACACCACTATATTGCTTGGGGTCGACTTCGCCGGGACCGCATATCGGGTTTTTAATGTATTACGATAATACGCTGACAGATAGAAAATGACTAATTCCAAGATCAGAAGGATCCATCACCAGGGTAAGATCGGATTTGCCGTGGTCATCGTGATGGCATTGGCGATCGCGGTCTTCGCCGGCCAGGTGGTGATGACCGAACTCAAGGATGCGGAGATGGATGAGGATGTGGACTACTTCCCTCCTTTCGAATGGGTGACACCGGAGGAGAAGAGAGCGGAGGCGATATCGACCGGGATCCAGTACATGGGTGTCATCGCCCTGCTGTTCCTCGGATCGATCCTGTTCAAGTCCATATACCACGACAGGACACCGTTCACGAAGATGAACGTCAGATTGCTGGCGTTGATCTCGTTGGTCGAGACCGTGCTCGGAGTGGCGGAACTGGCCCTGATCCTATCATCGCCCCTGGAGGAGTACACCGGATTCCTGTTGCTGATATCTGTCGCGATAGTTGCGTACAGTATTTCCCTAATCTTCAAGTACGGATTGACCTTACAGATAGAATCAGACGAAACTCTGTGATACCATGGCGATAATACTCAGGTTGGACAAGGTGATGGCCGAACGCGGGATGAGCCTGAACGAGCTCTCGTCGAAGGTCGGGATCACCAACGTGAACATGTCGAACATCAAGACCAACAAGGTGTCCGCCATCAGGTTCTCGACACTTAACGGGATATGCCGTGTCCTGGAGTGCCAGCCGGGGGACATACTGGTCTATGTCAAGGATCCCGAGGAGGTGGAGGGTGCTGTGGTCG